>JBBDSD010000296.1:0-4849 GCA_040905065.1 Trueperaceae bacterium
ACGCGGCCGTCGTCGTCGGCCGTGCCCGCCCGCACCGCCGGCGGCCGACCGCCCGACGCGACGAAGCGGGCCAGCCCGTACGACGCCGCCGACGACGCCACCGCGGCCACCACCGCGAACGTCGCCCCGATCCACGGCCCCAGCGCGTAGCCGGCGAAGACCGTCAGGATCGTGATCGGCAAGAGCAGCACCGTGCGCAACGCGTACGCCGCGATCAGCAACGCCCACCCCCACGGACCGTCCACGGCGGCACGCACGAACTCGGTCAGCAGTCCGGCGGCGGTCAGGTCGGTCAGCACGACCGTGCCCCAGAAGGCGAGCAGGAGCAGGGCCCAGATCAGGGCGGCGAATCGGGCGGCGTTCACGGCGACCAAGGTAGCAGTCGCCAGGGCGCGGCATGGCGCGCCGAGCACGGCGCTCCGCCGTGCAGGATCGGGCGCCAGGTCGGGGCCCCGCTCGGAGTTCAGGTCGGGGCCCGGTCGGACGCGATACATGACCAAACGGATCATGCATCTAGCGTGAAGGCTCGCGACCGATCCGGTGCTACGATTCGCATCCACGATCCGACGCCACGATTCAGACGCCACGATCCGACGCCACGCGCCCCAGGAGGCCTCCATGCCGCACCTCGCCCGCCCCGCCCCCGGTCAAGCTCGTCCCCGTCGCCGTCGCCCGCTCCGCCGCGCGGCGTGGCTCGTGGTCGTCGTGGCCACCCTCACCCTGGCCCTGCCCGGCCTGGCGTTCGCGCAAGGCCGCGCCACCGTCCTCAGCCCGCAGGAGCCGTCCACGCTGCTGCCGCATCTGGACCTGCTGACCCTGACGCACGAGGTGCAGCACCTGATCTTCGACTGCCTGTACGTGGTCGGTCCGGACGGCGATTACCTGCCGCAGCTCGCGACCGAGGTGCCCACCGTCGCCAACGGCGGCATCTCCGAGGACGGCAGCACCTACACGATCCGCCTGCGCGACGACGTCCGCTGGCACGACGGCGAACCGCTCACCAGCGAGGACGTGCGCTTCACCTGGCAGGTCATCACCGACCCCGACCTGCCGGTCCCCAGCCGCGCCGTCTGGGAGAACGTCGTCGACGTCGAGACGCCCGATGACCACACCGCCGTGATCCGCTTCGCGGAGACCAACGTGAACTTCCTGGGTCGCGCCGCCTCCGACGCCTGCTTCGTGCTGCCCGCCCACCTGCTGGACGGCGAGGACCTGGTCGACCACGCCTTCAACCGCGCACCGGTCGGCACCGGCCCGTTCGAGTTGGCGGAGTGGAGCGCCGGCGCCTTCGCCCGCCTCACCGCCAACCCCACGTACTTTGGCGGCGCGCCCGACCTGGACGAGATCGTGGTCCGGTTCACCGGCGGCAGCCAAGCGACGCGCACCGCTCTGCAGCGCGGCGAAGCGGAACTGGCGCTGCACATCGGCCAGGCCGACCTGCGCTTCGCGCAAGGCCTCTCCGGCTACCGCATCGAACAGGGCCCCGCCCACGCCTGGTGGCAGTTCTGGATCGACAACCAGGATCCCATCCTGGAGGACGTCCGCGTGCGCCGCGCCCTGGCGCACGGCCTGGACCGCGACCTGATCACGGAGACGGTGATGGGCGGCGTGGTCCCGCCGCAGCACGCCATCCTTCCTGCGAGCCACTGGGCCCACGCCGACGACGTGACCCGCTACCCGTACGATCCCGAGGCCGCCGCCGCGCTGTTGGACCAGGCCGGCTGGGACCAGGTCGGCAGCGACGGCGTCCGCGTCCGCAATGGTCAACGCCTGGAGATCGAGATCCTCAACATCGCCGGCCAGGTCGAGCGCCGCCAGGTGGTGCAGATCGCGCAGGACCTGTGGAGCGACCTGGGCATCATGGCCACCATCCGCGAGATCGACGGCGCCGGCTTCCCCAGCGCCATGGCCGCCGCCGACTTCCAGCTGGCCTACGGCTGGTTCGGCGAGAACCAGGAGCCGACGTTCAACCTGTGGCTGGGCACCAATTGGCAGCGCTTCGGCGACGAAGACGCCCTCGACCTGCTGCGCGGCGTGTCCTCCACCGTCGACCGCGACGCGCGCGCCGAAGCGATCCGCGCCTTCCAGCGGATCGTGGCCGAGGAGGCCGCCATGCTGCCGCTCGCGCCGCGCCCCCTGCTGAACGTGGCCTCCGAGCGGCTGGACGGCTACGCGCCCACGTTGAGCGGCAGCCTCTGGAACGCGCATCAGTGGACGCTGCGCTGAGCGAACGCCCCCGCCCGGGCGCGTAGGATGCCCGGGTGCTGATCTACGCCCTCCGCAGGACGCTGGGGTCCCTCCCCCGCGTCCTGCTGGTCTCGCTGCTGCTGTTCCTGCTGCTCCAACTTCCGGCCGGCGGTCCCGCCGACGTGTTCGCCGCCGACCCGACCGCGTCGCCCGAAGCGATTGAAAGGATCGAGGCGCTCTGGGGCCTGGACCGGCCCGTGCACGAGCAGTACCTGACCTGGCTCGGCAACCTGGTGCGCGGCGACTGGGGCTTCTCGTTCAGCGAGCGCCGTCCCGCCCGCGACGTGGTGCTGGAGCGGCTGGGCAACACCCTGTGGCTGACCGGCGGCGCGCTGGCGTTCGGCCTGGTCGCGGGCGTGGCGCTGGGCGTGGCCACCGCCCTGAGCAGCTCGCGTGCGGCGCGCGCCGCGCTGCAGCTGCTCTCCGTGATCGGCATGAGCGTGCCCACCTTCTGGAGCGGCACGCTGGTGCTGCTCTGGTTCGGGGTGCACTGGAACTGGATTCCGTCGGGCGGCATGGGCCGCGTAGGCGAACCGTTCGCGCTCACGGACCTGCTGCACCACCTGGTCGCACCCGCCATCGTGCTGGGCAGCGTCTACGTGGCGCAGTGGTCCCGCTTCGTGCACGCGGGACTGGAAGAAGCGCTGCGCGAGGACTACGTCCGCACCGCCCGCGCCAAAGGCGTGCGCCGCCTGCCGCGCGTGTTCAAGCACGCCTTTCCCAACGCCGCCATCCCGCTGGTCACGGTGCTGGGGCTCGAGATCCCGCGCCTGGTCTCCGGCGCCATGGTCACCGAAGTGGTGTTCAGTTGGCCCGGCCTGGGGCGGCTGCTGACCACCTCGCTCTTGGGCCGCGACTACCCCGTGGTGATGGCCGCCCTGATGCTGCTGGTAGCGCTGGTGATCGTCGCCAACCTGCTGACCGACCTCGCCTACGGCCTGCTGGACCCGCGCGTCCGGTACGGGTGACGTCGTGCGTTGGCGCCTGCTGCTCCGCGACCCGTTGGCCCTGACCGGCCTAGCGATCCTGCTGATCCTGGGGACCGCATCGCTGGCCGCGCCCTGGATCGCGCCGTACGACCCGACCGCCACTTCGCCGCGCGACATGCTGCAGGCCCCCAGCGCGCAGCACTGGTTGGGCACCGACGATCTGGGGCGCGACGTGCTGTCGCGGCTTCTGCACGCCGGGCGCGTGTCGCTGGGCCTGGCGCTGGCGGTGGCGCTCGCCTCGGTCGCGCTGGGTTCGCTGGCCGGCGGCCTGGCCGGCCTGCTGGGCGGCCGGGTGGACCGGACGATCGGCGCGGTGATCGACACCCTGCTGGCGATCCCCCCGCTGGCGCTGGCCATGGTCGCCAGCTCCTTCCTGCAGCTGGACCTGCCGCGCCTGATCGCAATCCTGGCGCTGGTGTCGTGGACCGGCGTGGCGCGCCTGGCGCGCGGGCAAGTGCTGAGCCTGCGGGAGCGTGAGTTCGTGGAGGCCGCCCGCGCGTCGGGCGCGACCACCGGTCGGTTGCTGCTGCGGCACCTCTTGCCGAACGCCGCCGCCCCCTTGGCGGTGGCCGGCACGTTGCTGGTCGCCACCGCCATCCTGATCGAGTCGGCCCTGTCGTTCCTCGGCTTCGGCCTGGCGCCGCCCACCGCCAGCTGGGGCGGCATGCTGAACGAGGCCCAGCTCTGGTTCCAAGAGGCGTGGTGGCTGGCGGTCTATCCCGGCCTCACGATCACGCTGGCCGTCGCCTCGGTCAACGTTCTGGGGGAGGGGCTTCGGGCGGCAGCGTCCGGCCGGGACGAGGGCGTGGCGTGAGGAGCGGCGGGCGCCACGACGCGGCCTCGTCCGGCGGCAGCGGCCGCGCGAACAGGTACCCCTGGCCGTAGCGCACGCCGGCGGCCCGCAGCGCCGCGAGCTGCTCGGTGGTCTCGATCCCCTCCGCCACCACCCGCATGCCCAAGCCGGACGCCAGCTGCACGATGGTGCGCACGATCGCCTCGCTGCGGGCGTCGTCCAGCATCCGGTCCACGAACGTCCGGTCGATCTTGAGGGTGTGCATCGGCAGGTCGTGCAGGTACGCCAGCGACGAATGGCCGGTACCGAAGTCGTCGATCGCCAGCCGCACCCCACGGTCGCAGATCGCGTGCAGCAGCGCCGCCGACCGCTCGGCGTTCTGCATCATCACCGTCTCGGTCACCTCCAGCTCGAACCGTTCCGGCCGCAGGCCCGCCTCACCGATCGCCCGGGTCACGTCCGCCGCGAGTCCGTCGCCCTCCAGATGCCGCGCCGAAAGGTTCACGTGCATCACGCGCTTCGCCGCCTGCCCGCCCAGGTCGTCGAAGCGACGCGCCTGCCGCGCCGCCTCGCGCAGCACCCAGGCGCCCAGCGGCACGATCAGGTCGGTCTCCTCCGCCAGCGGCACGAACTCGGCGGGCGACAACGGCCCGCGCTCGGGGTGCGGCCAGCGCACCAGCGCCTCGAAGGCGTGCAACTCGCCACGGTCCAGGTCCACGATCGGCTGGTACGCCAACGCCAGACCGTCGTTCTCGATCGCGTCGCGCAGGTCGTGCTCCAACTGTCGGCGGTCGAGGAGCCGCTCGTGCATGACCGGCTC
>JBBDSD010000297.1:0-4838 GCA_040905065.1 Trueperaceae bacterium
GGGCGACGCGGCGGGGCCGGAGCCCCGCCGCGCGCATGGGGTGACGTCAGGTCAGTTGCACAGCCCGGCGGCGGTCATGGCGCCGGGGTGCTCGGTGGCGCCGAAGCCGAACTCGCCGATGATCTCGGCCAGCTGGCCGCTCTCGTTCAGTTCGGCCAGGACTTCGTTGAACGCGTCGCGGAAGTCGCTGTCGGCCGGACGGAACGCCGCGGCACCGTAGCTGCGGATCTCCTTGCCGTCGATGACCGGCTGCTGGAAGTCCTCGACGAAGTCGACCGCGTCGTCGTTCTCGGCGACGTTGCGCATGGTGAGCGAGGTGCCGGCGAACACGTCGATGCGGTCGGCGGTAAGGCCGCCCACGCCGGTCGGGGCGTCGGGGAAGGTCACGATCTGGCTCTCGGCCACGCCGCTGTCCAGCAGGTAGTCGTACTCGACCCAGCCGGCGCCGGTGCCGACGCGGACCTGCGAATCGGCGGCGATGTCGGCGTACGAGGTGATGCCCATCGGGTTGCCGGCGGGCACGATGATGCCCTCGCCGATCGAGTACTCGGGGTTCGCGAACGCGACCTGCTCGCAGCGGGCCGGCGTGATGTACATGCCGGCGGTGACCACGTCGAAGCGGCCGGCCTGCAGGCCGGGGATCAGCGAGCCGAACTCGACGACGACGCCTTCCACGTTCTCGATGCCCAGCTCGTGGAAGACGGCGCGGGCGACTTCGATCGCTTCGCCGGTCAGCTCGCCGGTGTCGGCGTCGCGGTAAGCGTACGGAACCTCGTTGGCGAGGCCGAGGGTGACCGTGCCTTCGTCCTGGGCGCGCTGCAGCGTGTTCTGGCCGAAGGCGGCGCCGGACAGGACCAGCGCCAGGGCGAGTCCGATGATGGCCAGGGGGCGTGTCAGGTTCGTGTGCATGTAGGTCCTCCTAGGATGCGGAACGGCTTCGTTCATTTCGTTCGTTCGCGTTGTCGTGTCGAGCGGCGGTCGTGAGGGGCGTCATCACCTCCTTCGGAGCGCGTGGCGGCGAATTCCAGGTCCGCCCCCACGATGCGGTCGTTCATGCGGCGCAGGCAGCGTTCGAAGTACCTGCGCCGGACCTGGGCGACGCGGATCATGTCGCGGTCGCGCAGTGCGGCCAGCACCTCGTCGATCTCCGCTGCCGCGCTAGCCCGTTCCTCGTCGCGGTCGAGCTCGGGGAGCAACTGGACCCAGACGCGCGAGGTCTGGTGGAAATAGCGGTCCGACACCTCCCGGAGCGGTCGATTCCCCACGGCGCGCGTGAGCTCCTCGTGAAAGCGCAGGTACGCTTCGGCCAGGCGCCGCGACGAGATCGGAACCGGGAGGGAGCGGACCGCGCGACGCTGCTCCTCGAGAAGCGCCAGGTCGGCGGGAGCGACGTGCGAAGACGACAGTTCGCCGATCAGATCGATCAACTTGAGCCGAAACGCGTAGACCTGGGTGAGGTACACCATATCGATCGGCGTGACCACGGTACCGATGCCGCGTGCCACCGTGACCAGACCCTCGTACTCCAACCGCTGCAGGGCGCGCCGAATCGGCGTTCTCGTGACGCCGTAGTGCGCAGCCAACCGGTTCTCGCTCAGGAGCGAGCCCGGCGGGTGGTCCAGCAGCGAAATGCGCTCGCGCAGGTCGCAGAAGATCGAGTCGGCGTCGTGTCCGTCGGGCACGTCCCCTCCTTCCGGGGTGGCCGTAGGGGCGGCGAGGGCGCGGTCGCGCCACTGTGGCGACGTGCGGCCAGCGGCATCGGAACCGTTGACCGATCGGAACGAACCCGCGTACAATCCAGCCGGTACGCAGGTTGTACACAAGTTGTCACCGTGCCCGAGGATAGGCAAGCCCCGGCGCGATGTCAAGTCGCGCGGAGAGCGCGCCCACCTCGCGGCACCGGCCGTGACCCACAGGAGGCCCCATGCGCGATCATCCGGCCCTGCCGTTCCCCCTGCCCGAGTACCAGGCCCGCCTGGACGCCCTGCGCGCACGGATGGAGCGGATCGGCATCGTCGCGATGCTGACCACCACGCCCGAGAACATCACCTACCTGACCGGCTTCGAAACACCCGGCCACTACTGGTGGCAGGGGATGGTGATCCCGTTCTACGGCGAACCGACCACCATCTCGCGCCTGTTGGAGGTCAGCGGGATGTCAATGACGTCGTGGATCGAACCGGAGCACAACGTCGCCTACCGCGACGACCACGACCCGATGGAACTGTTGGCCGGGATCCTCACCAACATGGGGCTGGACCGCGGACGGGTCGGCTACGAACGGAGCGGCTGGTTCTTCACCGCCGAGCAGCAAGATCGGCTCTTCTCCCTGCTCCCCGACACCGACTGGATCGACGCCTCCGGCCTGATCGAAGAGGGTCGCGTGGTCAAGTCGGAGCTCGAGATCCGCCGCATCGAGGACGCCGCGAGGACCACCGAAGCCGGCATGCGCGCAGGCGTGGACGCCGTCCAGGCGGGCGCCAGCGAGAACGACGTCGCCGCCGAGGTGCTGAGCACCATGATCCGCGCCGGCAGCGAATGGCCGTCGATCGTGCCGTTCGTCGCCTCGGGCGAACGCGGCGCGATCGGCCACGCCACCTGGTCGGGACGGATCATCGACGACCGGGACACCGTCTTCTTGGAGCTCTCCGGATGCCGCAGCCGCTACCACGCTCCGATGATGCGCACCGTCGTCACCGGCGAACCGGACCGCGCGGCGCGCCAGGCGTTCGAGGCGGTGCAGGCCGCGTTCGACGCTGCCCTGGACGCCATCCGACCGGGCGTGCCCGCAGGCGACATCGACACGGTGGCCCGTCAGGTGATCGCCGAGAGCGGCTTCGGCGGCACGCAGGCGTCGCGCGTGGCGTACTCCGTCGGCCTCGCCGTGCCCCCCGACTGGGGCGAGGGCCACATCCTCAGCATGAAACCGGGCGAAACGCGACCGCTGCAGGAGGACATGACCTTCCACCTGCTGCCGTGGGTGCAGCTGCCGGGCAAGGGCGGCATCGGTTGCACCGAAACGATCCGCGTCACCAGCGACGGTGGCGTCCGCGTGACCGACTTTCCCCGCGACCTGTTCGTGCGCTGAGCGGAGCGACCGGCCATCGGTCCCGCTCGCGGCGGACGCATCAGAGCTGCACGTGCACCCGCGCTCCCTCGCCCAGCAGGTGGACCGCGTCGGAGAAGCGGATCACCCGCGACCGCAGGCCCATGCTCACGGTGTGGGTGCGCGCGCCGTCCCCGAAGAACTTCACGCCCCGCAGCAGATCGCCGTCGGTGATGCCGGTCGCGCTGAACACGATCTGCTGACCGGGCGCGAGGTCCTCGGTGTCGTAGGTGCGCTCCAGCTCGATCCCCGCCGCGTCCAAGCGGGCACGCTCGCTCTCATTGCGCGCCTGGAACCGCCCGTAGATCTCGCCGCCCAGGCACCGCATCGCCGCGGCCGCAATCACGCCCTCCGGCGCGCCGCCGATCCCCAGCACGGCGTGCATATTCGTACCGCGGATGGCGGCCGACAGCGCCGCGATCACGTCGCCGTCCCCGATCAACTTCACGCGAGCGCCCTCGGCCCGCACCTCGCGCAGCAGCTCCTCGTGCCGCGGCCGATCGAGGATCGCCACCGTCAGGTCCTGCACCCTCCTCCCGATCGACGACGCGATCGCCTGCAGGTTCGCCGCCACCGGCCAAGCCGGATCGACCTTGCCGGCCGCGGGCGGACCGACGATCAGCTTGTCCATGTACACGTCGGGCGCCTGCAACAGGCCGCCCCGCTCGGCGATCGCGATCACCGTCACCGCCCCGGACACCATCCGCGCGGCGATGCCGGTCCCCTCGACCGGATCCACGGCGATGTCGACCGGCCAAGCGCCCGGGCCGGCCTCGCCGACCCGCTCGCCGATGTAGAGCATGGGAGCGTGATCGCGCTCCCCTTCGCCGATCACGATGGCCCCATCGATCTCGAGTTCGTTGAGGACGCGCCGCATCGCCTCGGTCCCGGCGGTGTCGACCAGGTCCTCGTCGCCCATGCCGGCCATGCGGCTCGACGCGATGGCGGCCTGCTCCGTCACCCGCACGGTGTCCAGCACCAGGGCGCGTTCGAGGGCGGTCCGTTCGGCGTCGGGCGAACTGTGTGCGTCCATGCTCTCCTGCTCTCTCCGGCCCGGCCGGGCCGGGGGCCGTGGTCCCGAATCGGGTGCGCGCCGGAGCGGCTCCGGCGCGCACGTGCTCAGTCGGTGCTCCGCTCGTGGTGACGGTCCAGCAGCGTCCGCGCTACGTCGTCCAGACCCAATCCACGCTCCCGCAACAGCACCGTCAGGTGGAACAGCAGGTCGGCCGCCTCGTCCGTCAACTCGGCGTCCTCGCCGCGCAACGCGGCCACGATCGTCTCGCCCGCCTCCTCGACCACCTTCTGGGCGACGTAGCCGAGGCCGCGACGGTGCAGGGACGTGACGTACGACGCCTCCGGCAGGTCGCGCAGGCGCTGATCGACCACGCGCTGCAAGGTGCCCCACGCGTCCGCCGGCACAGCCCCCGGCGCGGCGTCGTCGGGTCCGAGCGCGCGGTAGAAGCAGCTGCGCGCCCCGGTGTGGCAGGCTGGGCCGGCGGCGTGCACCCGGTAGAGCAGCGCATCGGCGTCGCAATCGAAGCGGACCTCCGCGATGCGCTGCACATTCCCGCTGGTGGCGCCCTTGCGCCACAATTCATTGCGGGAGCGGCTGCGGTAGTGCGCCTCGCCGCTGGCGAGCGTGGCCTCGACCGCTTCGCGGTCGGCCCACGCCAGCATCAGCAGCTCGCCGCTGACCGCGTCCTGCGTGGCGACGGGAAGCAGTCCGCCGTCG
>JBBDSD010000298.1:0-4823 GCA_040905065.1 Trueperaceae bacterium
CGTGGACGTGACCGACCCCGCCAGCGTCGAGGCGCTGCTGGACGCCGCCGGCGAGGTGGACGCGCTGATCGCCACGCCAGCCGTGAACGTACGCAAGCCGCTGCTGGACACCAGCCTGGAGGAGTTCCGCAAGGTGGTGCGCCTGAACTTGGAGGGGTCGTTCATTGCGATGACCGCCGCCGGGCGCCGCATGCGCAAGCGAGGCAAGGGCAGCATCGTGCTGCTGTCCAGCATCCGCAGTCAGGTGGTCGAGCCGGGCCAGGGCGTGTACGCCGCCACCAAGGCCGGCACGCTGCAGATGGCGCGCGCCCTAGCGGCCGAGCTGGGGCCGGAGGGCGTGCGCGTCAACGCGCTCGCGCCGGGCGTGGTCGAGACCCCGCTGACCGCCCCGATCAAGGAGAACCCGGAGTGGTACCGGGCGTACGCCGAGAAGAGCGCGCTGCGTCGCTGGTCCACGCCGGACGAACTGGTCGGCCCGGTCGTGTACCTGTGCAGCGACGCCAGCAGCTTCGTGACCGGCACCCTGCAGATCGTGGACGGCGGCTGGACCGCGATCGACGGACGGTTCGACCCGCCGCTGTGAGCGGACCTGGACGCGACGCGAAGCGACCCGCAGCGGCTGACCCGTCGGCGCTGGCCGAACGCGCGGCGGCGGCCGTCGACGCAGACCGCCTGGTGGCCTGGACGCAGGCGCTGGTCCGCATCCGCAGCGTGGTCGATCCGGAGCGCGGCAGCAGCGAGCAGGAAGCGGCCACCTGGGTGGCCGACACGCTGCGGGAGCTCGGCTTCTCCCCCACCATCGAGGAGGTCGCGCCGGGACGGCCGAACGTGATCTGCGACTGGAGCGGCAGCCGCTTCGATCCGGAGCGTCACCGGACGCTGATGTTCGAGGGGCACACCGACGTGGTGACGGAGGGCGACCGGGCCTCGTGGAGCGTGGACCCGTTCGGGGGCGCCATCGACGGCGACAGACTGTACGGGCGCGGCGCCGCCGACATGAAGGGCGGGGTGGCCGCCGCCATCGCCGCCCTCTGCGCCGTGCGCGAGGTCGCGCCCGACCTGCCCGGCCGCATCCGGCTGGGCATCGTGGTCGACGAAGAGGGCATGATGAGCGGCATCAAGAGCTTCATCGAGAACGGTTGGGCCCGCGAGGTGGACGGCGCCATCGTCTGCGAACCGGAGGAGAACGAGCTGTGCCTGGTCCAGAAGGGCGCCCTGCGCCTGCACGTGCGGGTCGTGGGCGCCATGGCGCACGGCGCCATGCCGTACGCCGGCGTGAACCCGGTGCGGGGCCTGGCGCACTTCCTGGTCGCGCTGGAGGAGTTGGAGCAACGCGAGCAGCAGCGCTTGGGCGAACACCCCCACCTGGGCCGCCCGTGGATCACGCCGACGATGATGCGCGCGCCGGACGGCGGCACGCCGCAGCTGAACGTCATGCCGGGCAACGCGTACCAGGCGATCGACGTGCGCACCGTGCCGGGCCAGGATCACGACGCGCTCCTAGCGGAGATCCAGGCCGCCGCCCGCGCCACCGAGGCCGGCACGCCCGGCCTGACGATCGAGGTGGAGTGCTTCGCGTCCCGCCCCTGGACGGAGACGGCAGCGGATGATCCGTTGGTCTCGGCGCTGGCGGCAGCGTATCCGGGCACGATCGGCGGTCCGGCCCGGTACGGCGGCGTGCCGGGCGCGACCGACGGCACCTTCCTGTCGGCGTGGGCGCAGGTGCCGATCGTGACGGTCGGTCCGGGCGACCGCACCATCCCGCACCAGTCCGATGAATTCGTGCGCGTGCCCGACCTGATCCTTGCGGCACGCCTTTACGCGGCGGCCGCCGTTCGGTACCTTGGCGAAGCGGAGTCCGCCCCCAGCTAGGCAGCACCGGACCGTCCCCTCGGGCGGACCGTATCTTCGAGGAGGTCTCATGTTCCAAGTCGCACGTTGCTCGTTCCGTACGACGTTCCTTGCGTCGCTCCGTACGTTCCTCGCGGGTCTGGCCGCCCTGGCGCTGCTGGCCGGCGCCAGCGCGCAGGATGCGCCCGAGCCGGTCCACGGCGGCGAGGTCACCGTCGCCATCACCGCCGACCCGCCCGGTTGGGACCCCACCGCCAGCACCTCGCAGGAGATTCCGCGCGTCGTCTATCACAACGTGTTCGAGGGCCTGGTCCGCTTCGACGCGAGCGGCGCGATCGTGCCCGCCCTGGCGGAGTCGTGGGAGCTGTCCGACGACGGCCTCGCGCTCACCTTCCAGGTGCGCGAGGGCGTGTCGTTCCACGACGGTTCGCCACTGACGCTGGACGACGTGGTCGCCAAGTTCGAGCGGGCCACCGATCCCGACTCGGGCCACACCAACCCGCAGTATTACGACGCGATCGAGAACGTCGTCACCGACGAGGACGCCCATACCGTCACCTTCGAACTGTCGCGCCCCAGCCAGGGCCTGCTGTACAACCTGGCGCGCCCGGACGGGATCGTCTACCCCGCCGGCACGGCCGAGACGCAGCGCAGCCGCCCGGTCGGCACCGGCCCGTTCCGCTTCGCGTCGTACCTGGAGGGCAACGAGGTGCGCCTGGAGCGGTTCGAGGACTACTACCTGGACGGCGTGCCGTACCTGGACGCGGTCACCTTCCGCATCATCGGCGACCCGAACACGCGCTTCGCGGCGCTGCAGGCCGGCGACATCGACCTGATCGGCACCGCCCTGCCGCCGGAGCAGTTCCTGCAGCTGGCGAACGACCCGAACCTGAAGGGCACCGAGGGCACCGCCACCACGGAAATCACGCTGGCGCTGAACAACGCGCGCGAGCCGCTCTCCGACCCGCTGGTGCGCCAAGCGATCACGCACGCCATCGACAAGAACGCCATCGTGGACGGCGCCATGTTCGGCCTGGGCACGCCGATCGGGACGCACATGAGCCCGGCCGAGCCGTACTACGTGGACCTGACCGGCACCTACCCGTACGACCCGGAGCGCGCCCGCGAACTGCTGGCAGAAGCGGGGTACGAAGACGGCTTCACCGTGTCGTTCGAGCTTCCCGAGCCGTACAACATCGAGCGCCGCAGCGGCCAGGTCATCGCGCAACAGTTGGCCGAGGTCGGCATCACCGTGGAGCTGAGCGTGGTCGAGTGGGGCACCTGGATCCAGCGGATCTTCCTGGGCGGCGACTACGACATGACCATCATCGGGCACTCCGAACCGCGCGACATCAACGTGTACGCCAACCCGGAGTACTACTACCACTACGACAACCCCGAGATCGGTCAGCTTCTGGCCCAGGCCGAGGCGGCCACGACGGAGGACGCGTCGTTCGAGGCGTACCAGGAGATCGCGCGCACCATCGCCGAGGACGCCGTGAACGTGTGGGTGTTCAGCCCGCCGTACCTGGTGGCCGCCCGCAGCGACGTGCACGGCTTCTGGACCGACCAGCCCACGCCCTCGATCGACGTGACCGGGGTCTACCGGGCCGACTGAGCGCTAGCGCCTGGCCGTAGCGCTGAACGTGACCTCGGGGGGAGGCGCCCGCGCGCTTCCCCCCGGTGTCGCGTCCACGATCGTCCTCGCGGAAGGAACGCACCCCGTTGTTCGCGTACGTGGTCCGAAGGTTCGCCACCGCCGTCCTGAGCGTGATTCTGGCGTCGCTGCTGGTGTTCGTCGCCCTCTCCTCGGTGCCGGGCGATCCGGCGGAGGTGATCCTGGGCCTGAACGCCAGTCCGCAGGCGCTGGCCGCCTTGCGCACGCAATTGGGTTTGGACGTGCCGGCGCCGCAGCGCTACCTGAGCTGGTTGGCCGGCGCGGTGCGTGGCGACCTGGGCGAATCGATCAACTACCAACGCCCGGTGTCCGCCCTGATCACGGACCGCCTGGCGGTCTCCGTGCCGCTCACCGTGGGCGCCGGCCTGATCGCCTGCCTGATCGCGTTGCCGCTGGGCGTCACCGCCGCCCTGCGCCGCGGCAGCTGGGCCGATCCGTTCGTGACCGTCCTGGCCCAGGTGGGCGCGGCCGTCCCCTCCTTCTGGCTGGGACTGCTGCTGATCCTGTTCTTCGCGGTGCAACTGGGCTGGATGCCGGCCGGCGGCTTCGTGCCGTGGGACCGTGACCCGCTGGGCGCGCTGCGCAGCCTGGCGCTACCGATGCTGGCACTGGGCTTGGGGCAGGCGGCGGTGATGACGCGCATGACCCGCTCCGCCATGATCGAGGCACTGGGTCAGGACTACGTCCGCACCGCCCACGCCAAAGGCCTGCGGCGGCCCCGCATCGTGTTCGGGCACGCCCTACGAAACGCGCTGGTCACCCTCGTCACCATCTTGGGCCTGAGCCTCAGCAACGTGTTCATCGGATCGATCGTGGTCGAGCAGGTGTTCGCCCTGCCCGGCCTGGGCCGCCTGGCGCTGACCGCGATCGGCAACCGCGACTTTCCGTTGATCCAGGGCGAGATCGTGCTGTACGCCAGCGTGATCATCGCGCTCGGCTTCCTGGTCGACGTGTCGTACGGCCTGCTGGACCCCAGGATCCGGGTCGACTGATGGCCGGTCCCCGCCCCGTTCCTCCCCGCTTCGGCCCCAGCCTCTGGGTAGGCGCCGCCCTGATCGCGATGGTGGTGATCTCCGCCGCCACGTCGTACCTGTGGACGCCGCACGACCCGAACGCCATGAACTTCGCCGTGCAGTTGCAGGGCCCCAGCGCGGCGCACCCGCTGGGCACGGACGAGTTCGGCCGCGACCTGGCCAGCCGCGTGCTGGTCGGCGCGCGCGGCACCCTGCTGGTCGGCTTCGTGGCGGTCGGCATCGCCCTGCTGGCGGGCGGCACGATCGGCCTGGCGTCCGGC
>JBBDSD010000299.1:0-4815 GCA_040905065.1 Trueperaceae bacterium
GACCTGGGAGGCGGCCTACCGGTTGTGGTCCGTCCGCTCGGCCGGCCGTGGACGGCACGGTCCGCGCGCCGGTGGGCGCGCCGGGGCGCGCGGAAGCACCGCTCCTCCGCCCCGACGTGCCGCGACCGTGGACCTCCCGCAGGTCCACGAACTGGCCGGCCTCGACGACTGGGAGGCGCTCGTGCGGACCGCCGACGCGAACGGAGGTCCGCTGCGCACGCTGCGGCAGCTGGTCGAGCGACACGAGGATGACGTGCCGAGCCTGTGCCGGGCGTTGCGGTCGGCGCATCGGGACCGTCCCTCCGACGCGCCGCTCGTGATCGGGACCGTCCACCGGGCCAAAGGCCGGGAGTGGGCGGACGTGGAGCTCTGGAGCGACCTGTCGCGCGTGCCCGACGACGCCGACGCGCTTGCCGCCGCCCCCGATCCGGAGGCCGCGCGGGCGGAGGCGAACCTGCTCTACGTGGCGGTGACGCGCGCGACGCGCACGCTGCGGCTGGGCCGCCTACGCGACGATCTCAAGGGACTTCTGGGGCTGGAGCTTCCGTGAACGTCGCCAGCGCTTCGCTCGCGGCAGTGTGACCGGCCTCGATCGCCTCCTTGCGACGCCCGAACTGTTCGATGCCGAAGTCGCGTTCCAACGTCGGGCGGATCAACAGATCGGGCGGCGCCATCGCCAACCGCATCTGCGTGACCACCGCCTGCGGCACGTCGAACGCCTTCATGAACAATTCCACGGTCAGCGCTCGGTGCGGCTGCAGCACGTCCTTGAGCCGTGCGTACAGACTGCGTTCGTCCTGGAACCGCAGCGGGCGCCCGGGCGGTGCGGCCACGTCGACCGCGACCACGGGGCAGGCGCCCAAGGTGCGCGCCAGATCGGTCGGGAGGTTGTTGAGCAACCCCCCGTCGACCAGGTAGCGACCCTGATGCTCGACCGGACTCAGTAGACCGGGAAGCGCACTGGTAGCGCGAAGAGCGGGAACCAGCGGGCCTTCATTCAGGACCACCAGCTCCCCCTCCTGTACGTCGACGGCGGTCACCAACAGGGGGAGGTCCAACTCCTCGAACCGTGCGGGCAGGCGAGCGCTCAGGAGGCTCGCGATGCCATCGCCCCCCACGATGCCGCCGAGCTCGCCGAACGACAGCAGCTTCTCGTACCGGATCTCCGCGGCGACCGCTTCGATCGCCTCGGCATCGTGCCCGGCAGCCAAGAACGCCCCGACGATGCCCCCCATCGAGCAGCCGGCCACCGCGCGGACGCGCAGGCCGGCCTCCTCGATCGCACGGATCACACCGATGTGCGCCAGTCCGCGCGCACCACCCCCACCAAGTACCAATACGATCTCGTCCACGGCCGCACGATACGACGGCGCAGCCGAGCGTCGTGCTCAGAACGGCACCTGTTCGCCCGTGCCGTCGCCGGCGCCGTCGCCGGCCTCGGCCTCCGCCGCCGGCGGAGGTGCCGGGTCGCCGCGCCGCGGCAGGCGCTCGATCCGTTCCAGGCGGAGCAGTTCGACCCGCGTCGCGAAGCGCCGTCTCCCCTCGCCGTCGGTCCAGGCGTCGGTCGTGAGGCGCCCCTCCACGAACACCGGATCGCCTTTGCTCAAGCCTTCGCAGCCGCGCGCGAGATCACGCCACGCCTGCGCTTCGACGAAGTGCGGCCCCGACTCGGCGTCGCCGCGCTCCTGCACCGCGACCGCGAAGCGGGCGAGGGCGTGGCCCTGCTCGGTGCGGCGCACGTCGACGTCGCGCGTCAGGTTGCCGATCAGGCGCACGACGTTCACGGCGTCGCGAAGGCGCGGTTGGTCGCGAGCGTCCACCGCGAACGGATCGCTGGGGTCGCGCGCTCCCAGACCCAGGATCTCGACCCGGCGCCCGACCAGGTCCAACGTGGTCCTACGATCGCCGTCGTCCGTCTCGTAGGCACGCTGCTCCAGGTGCCCCTCCACCCAGAGCGGCGTGCCGGTCCGAACGTGGTCCACGACCCGCTCCGCCTGCACGCCGAACACCGTGACGCGGTGGTACCAGGGGCGGGCACGCACGGTGCCGTCTTCGTCGTGAAGGTGGTCGTCCCCAGCCAGGTCCAGCCGCAGCACGGCCAGGCCGGCTGGGGTGTAGCGCAGGTCGGGCTCGCGCACCAGCGTGCCGATCAGCAGAGCTTGGTTCAGTCCGAGGGCCATGGTCTCCTCCTCGCGCCGCGGAACGATCCGCCGGTCGACGCCGACCGGACGTTCGGCAGGAGGGCTGCGGCTCGGCCGCTCCACCGCCCTGCGGCGCCGCACGGTGCGGGGCAGGGATCCGCAGCGTAGGGGGCGGACGCGGGTCGGCGCGCACGGTCCCGGGAGTCCGGCCGGCCCCGACGCCAGCGACGACCGCGACCGGCCCGGGATCCGATCCCGACCGCGTCGGCCGGAGCGTTCGCCTGCTAGGCTCGCGGCCATGCCGATCGCCGCCGCGTTCGTCGCCGGCGCGCTCGCGCACCTGACCTCCAATTTCGTGCGGACCGCGAACGCGGTCATCGCCGACGATCTGGTCCGGGACGTGGGGCTGCACGACGCCGCCTTGGGCCTCACGACCAGCGTCTTCTTCCTCGCCTTCGCCGCCGCGCAGCTGCCGCTGGGCGCGGCGTTGGACCGGCACGGCGGCCGGCGCGTCGCCTCCGGGCTGCTTCTGGTCGCGGTCGTGGGCGCGGCGGTCTTCGCAGCCGCGACCGGTGCCTTCGGTCTGGCGCTCGGTCGGACCCTGATGGGCATCGGTACGGCGGGCGTCCTGATGGGCGGCCTGAAGACCCTGTCCAGCCGCACCGCGCCGGCTCGCTTCTCCGTCCTCTCGGGTGTCCTGCTGGCGATCGGCTCGTCCGGCACGCTGATCGCGGCCACGCCGCTGGCGTGGACCGCCGACAGGGTCGGCTGGCGTGCGGTGTTCGTGGCCGCCGCCGGCGTGCTGGCGCTCCACGCGGCAATGATCACCGTGTGGGCGGGCGACGATCGTCGCGGTGCGACCGACACGGCCGCAGGCAAAGCAGCGGCCGGTCCGGACCTGAACGACACGGGGTTCGCCGTGGTGTTCCGCTCGGCGACGTTCTGGCGCCTGGCTGCGATGGCCACCGCGACGACCGGAACCACCTTCGCCTACCAGAGCCTCTGGGCCGGGCCGTACCTGAACGTGGGCCGGGGGCTGAGCAGCGTCGCGACCGGAGACGTGCTTTTCGGGTACGGCGTCGGCGTCGTCGCCGGCTACGGCCTGCTGGGATGGATCGGCCGGCCCCTGGGACCGGCCCGCACCCTGGCGATCGGCAGCGGTCTGTTCGTGCTGGTGCAGGCGTTCTTGGCGACCGGTCCGGATCCGGGCGCTGGCCTGCTGACCGCGTCGTTCACGGCGCTCGGCTTCACCGGTGCGTCGTCGGCCCTGCTGTTCACGCTGGCGCGCTCCGCCTTTCCGCTCGCGGTGACCGGTCGGGCGGTCACGGCCGTCAACCTGTTCATGTTCGGCGGCGGGTTCGTGCTGCAGAGCGCCATGGGCGCCTGGCTGCACCTGAGCGGGGCGAGCCACGCCTCGTTGTTCGCCGCGACCGCCGCCATTGGGGCGGTCGCGTGGTCGTGGTACCTGCCGTGGGCGCGCCGGGAGCGACGCACCGCGGGCCGGTGACCGCGCGCGGGGCGTTCGCGGCGGATCAGTCGCTCGACGCCACCCGGACGGGAGCGTCCTGGATCAGATGCAGATCCCGCTGCGGGAACGGAATCGAGATGCCGCCGTCGTCGAAGCGTTCCTTGACGGCGCGCGTCAGGTCCCATCTCGTCTGGAACAGGTCGGCCGGCAAGGTCCAGAAGCGGAGGATCAGGTTCACCGAGCTGTCGCCCAGGGAGTCCACCTTGATGATCGGCTCCGGGTCGCGCAGGACCCGCTCGTCTGCGTTCAGCATCTCCGACGCGATCGCCACCGCCTGCGCGATGTCGTCTCCGTAGCTGATGCCGACGATCAGGTCGGCGCGGCGGCGTTCGGCCTGCGAGTAGTTCTTGATCTCCGTGCCCCAGATCCGCGAGTTCGGCTGATGGACGACCACGCCGTCGAAGGTGCGCAGCCGCGTCGCGAACAGGCCGATCTCCTCGACCGCGCCCACGGTCCCAGCGATCTCGACGGCGTCGCCCAACCGGAACGGCCGCAAGCCCAACAACATCACCCCGGAGGCGACGTTGGCGAGCGCGCCCTGCAACGCCAGGCCGATGGCGAGGCCGGCGGCACCGAGCAGGGCGACGACGCTGGTGGTCTGCACCCCGAACCGGTTGAGGACCGCCACGATCGTGAAGATCAGGATGGCGTAGCGGGCGATCTTGGCGAAGACGCTGGCGATGGTGCGGTCCAGATGCTGGTTCGTCGAGGTGGCGCGCGCGATGGTGCGCGCCACCCATCCGGCCACCCACCAACCGACCGCCAGAATGGTGGCGGCGGCCAGCACGTTCACGAGGAGGGCAAGGGCGGCGTCGCTTAGAGCGTTCAGGTCCATGCGGTCGTCCTCTCCTAGCGATGCCGCGCTCGCTGCGCGGCGGGCGGAAGGCACCGGGCGCCGAGGGACGAGCGTCGACGATCGCCTTCTTGATCGGGCGTCATGGTACCGGGTCCGCTCACAGCGGAACGTTCCCGTGCTTCCGATACGGCCGGTCGATCTTCTTCCCGGACAGCGCGCGGAGGTGTCCGATCAGCGTCGGACGCGTCCGGCTCGGATCGATGACGTCGTCGACGTAGCCGCGCGCGGCGGCCCGCCACGGATTGTCGTACCGGTCCCGGTACTCGGCGATGCGCCGCGCGGGGACCACG
>JBBDSD010000300.1:0-4810 GCA_040905065.1 Trueperaceae bacterium
ACGCGAGGTGCGCAAGGCGTTCACCGCCGGATCCAAGGAGCGACGCCTGCTGGTGGCCGACTACAGCCAGGTCGAGCTGCGCATGCTGGCGCACCTGTCCGGCGACCCGGAGATGCGGCGCGCCTTCGCCGACGGACTGGACATTCACGCCTTCGTCGCCTCGCAGGTGTACGGCGTGTCCCTGGACGAGGTGGATGCCGAGCAGCGTCGCGTCGCCAAGACCGTGAACTTCGGCATCGTCTACGGGCAGGGCGCGTTCGGCCTGGCGCGCACCCTACGGATTCCGCAGAGCGACGCCGCCGCCTTCATCGAGGGGTACAAGGAGCGCTACGCCGGCATCGGGCGCTACCTGGGCGCCTGCATCGCCTTTGCCGAAGAGCACGGCTACGTCCGCACCATCCTGGGCCGCCGCCGCCCGGTCGACGAGATCCGTAGCCGCAACCGCAACCTGCGGGCGCTGGGCGAACGCCTGGCGATCAACACGGTGGTGCAGGGCAGCGCGGCCGACCTGATCAAGCGCGCCATGCTGCACCTCGATCGCCGTCTGATCGCCGAGCCGGAGCTGGGCGCGCACATGATCGTGCAGGTGCACGACGAACTGATCTTCGATGTGCCGGCCGACCGCTGCGAGGCGGTGCTGAAGATCGTGCGGCACGAGATGGTGCACGCCATGGAGCTCGAGGTGCCCCTGGTCGTCGAGGCCGGCATCGCCGCTACCTGGGGCGACGCCAAGGACTGAAGGACGGAACGAAGCCCGAACCTCAGCCTCGCGTACCGGCCAGCGCCTCCGTCAGGTGCCGCACGCGCCGGGACGCCAGGAGCATCATCAGTTCGCGCAACGCCAGTGCGGGCAGCGGATCCTCCTCCGCCAAGCGTTCCCAGGCGTCGCGGTCCATCCGCAGAAGACGGGTCGGCCCCTCCGCCACCAGGTGCGCCGAGCGAGGCACGCCGGTCACGAACGCGATCTCGCCCAGGACCTGACCGGTCCCGACCGACTCCAAGCGGATGCGGCGACCCTCTTCCGTGTCCAGCACGGCGGAGACGCGCCCCCACTCGACGATCCAGAAGGAGTCGCCCGGGTCGCCCTGCCGCACCACCATCTCGCCCTTCGCGACGTCGGTCGCCACGAACCACGGTCGTAACGTCGCCCACGCGTCTTCGCCGCCCGGCAGGTCCCGCACCAGATCGTCCAGCGACGGCTCGGTGGGTACCTCGGGATGCTCGTGCAGGATCGCCGTCTCGCAACGTTCGAGCGCTCGGTCCAGATCTTCGGCGATCGCCACGACCGCTCCGGCACGGCGCAGCTCGATGCGCACCTGCGGTCCGGCGCCGACGACGACCACCTCGGCGCCCGTGCGGGTGGCCGCGCGGGCGATGCGCACCACCGCGATGCCGCCGGTCGCGTCGAAGGCGCTGGCGCCCGCTACGTCCAGCACCACGAACCGGGGCGGGGGATCGCCTTTCAGGCGTGCCTTGACCCGCTCGACCAGGCGGTCGGCGGTCCCGAAGAACACCACGCCGTCCAGCCGCAGCAGCGCGATGCGGTGACGTTCGCGTTGCAGCAAGTCGCGCGCGGCCGCCGATCGCGTCACGCGGCTGCGGATCGCCTGCCCCCCGAGCGGTTCCTTCACCACGTCGGTGCGGGACATGAGCACCACGAACAGCACCACCGCCAACGCCAGCCCGACGCCGATGCCGGGCAGCAGACCGAAGAAGACGACCGTCGCGACGATCGCGAACACGATCGACAGGTCCACCCCCGACAGGCGTCGGTGCCCGACCACCAACCAATCGACCAGGAAGTCGGCGCCCATCATCACCAGCAACCCGCCCAGGATCGGCAGCGGCACCGACGCCAGGGCGGCCGGTCCGATCGCGACGACGCCGAACGTCACCAGCGCAGCCAGCGCGGCGTCGACCCGGCGGCGAGCCCGCATCGATTCGGACAGCGACGAGGTCGCGATCGACACCACCGTCGGCAGCGCCGCGAACGTGGACCCCAACAGGTTCGCGATGCCGGTCTCGCGCAGGTCCACGCTCGGGTCGGCCTCGCTGTCGCGCTCCAGCTCGGCGGCGGTCGAATAGAGCGCGACCAGCAGTCCGGTCGACACGGCGGCGGTCGCGATCATCGGCAGCAGCCCCAGCAGCACCTGCGGGTCGGCCTGCAGCCAGCGATCTACCGGCGGCAGGCGCCACAAGGTGGCGTCGGGGAACGGACCCAGCAGCCACCCGGTGTTCAGCAGGCGCTCGTGCGTCCAGCCGTTGAAGCGCGCGACCGCGAAGAAGCCTGCGGTCGCGACCGCCAGGACCGCTGGCACCACCGCCGGATGCCGCATCGCGCGCCGGAACGCCACCATCCACAATCCCAACGCCACGCCGGGCAGCCAGCGCACGATCGCGTCGGCGTCCCACGTCGGTGCGTCGATCGGGCGGGCCATCATCTGCATCGCGAAGTCGATCAGCACCCACCCGGACGCCGCCAGCACGCCGCCGACCACCGGGTGCGGCAGGTAGCGGATCAGTCGCCCCATGCCGGTCATGCCCATGAGAAGCAGCACCAGGCCGGTGGAGGCCCCGGTGACCGTCACGATCGCCAGCGCCGACGCGGACAGGGTCCCCGGCGGTTGCGTGGCCAGCACCGTGGCCATGCCCACCGCGATCACCGCGGCCGGTACGCCCGACGGCGCGGCGTGCAGGCCCGGCATGCTGCTGCGCAACGCGATCCAGAGCGCTGCGATGGCGCACCCGATCAGGGCCAGGCTCAGGCCGTCCGCACGCAGCTCGTCCGGCATGCCGGCATAGATCAGCGCGGCGAGCGCTGCGACGCGCACGGCCAGCATCAGGCCGGACACGATCACGGCGACGGCGGGCACGATCAGTTCGCGTCCCGCGCGACGGGGGACCCACGTGGTGGAGCGGTGAGGCATGCCAGAGTGTACGTGCATCTACCGTCGCTGCACACTGGCGACGGAGGGAGGGGAGCGACCGCGTGTGCGGACGGTACGGCCTGTTCCACGAAGCGTCCGAGATCGCCACCTCGTTCGGAGCGGACATTGCCCGTCTGGATCCGCCCCTACGCCCTCGCTACAACCTCGCGCCCACCCAAGGCGCTCCGATCGTGCTTTCGCGCGACGGCGAAGGACGCGTGGCGCTGACGGCGCGCTGGGGCCTGATCCCGCACTGGGTGCGCGATCCGGCCACCTTCCGCGCGACGTTGATCAACGCCCGTAGCGAGTCGGCGCACGCGAAACCGTCGTTCCGCGACGCCTTCCGCGACGCCCGCTGCCTGGTGCCGGCCAGCGGCTTCTACGAGTGGAGCCCGAGCGAGGCGGGGGGACCGAAGCGACCGTGGTTCGTGCGGAGGAGGGACGGAAGTCTGCTGGCGCTCGCCGGACTGTACGCCTCCCGGCCGGAGGGGACCTCGTTCACGATCGTGACCACGCGACCGAACGCGCTCTTGGAGCGTATCCACGACCGACAACCGGTGATCGTGCCGCAGGGCGCGCTGGACGCCTGGCTGGACCCGGCACGCCGCGACGCTGCTGCGCTCTCCGACCTGCTCGAGCCCAGCGATCCGGACGCGTTGGAGGTGGTGCCCGTGTCCACACGCGTGAACGCGCCACGCAACGACGCTCCCGACCTGATCGTTGCGGTCGGCACGCCGCTCACGACCTGACCGCGCCGCCTGGGCAGCGCGAGCGCACGCGACCGCACGCGTGGCTCGATGCTGGGATGATGGACCCGTGGCGCTGACCCGCGACGACCTGCCCGTCCTCCCGACCACGCCCGGCTGCTACCTGTTCCAAGGAAGCGAGGGGCCGGTCTACATCGGCAAGGCCAAGAACCTGCGTTCGCGCGTGGCCAGTTACTTCGTGCAGCAACCGTGGGGCAAGTCGCGCTGGATCATCGCCGTCGCGCAACGGCTCGAGTTCATCGTGACCGACAGCGAGACCGAAGCGCTGGTGCTGGAAGCCGACCTGATCAAGCGGCACAAGCCTCGCTTCAACGTCCAGCTCAAGGACGACAAGAGCTACCCCTACATCAAGCTCAGCGACGAGCGGTACCCGCGCCTCACCTTCACGCGCAGCCGCGCCAAGGGCGACGGCACCTACTTCGGGCCGTACCCGGGCGCGGGCGCCGTCAAGAACGTGCTGGACGTGGTGAACCGGGTGTTCCAGCTGCGCGTGAACAGCGGCACGCCGCTGAAGCCGCGCCCCAAGCCGTGCCTGCGCTACCACATGGGGCACTGCCTGGGTCCGTGCGCGCTGCCGGTGGACGAGGACGCCTACCTCCGCCGCGTCGCGCAGGCGCGCGCCTTCCTGGAGGGCCGCGTGGGCGAGGTGGTCGAGGCGCTGGAAGGGGAGATGCGCACCGCGGCGACGCGGCTGGAGTTCGAGCGGGCCGCCAAGGTGCGCGACCGGATCGACGCGATCAAGCGCGTCACCGGCTACGACAGCGAGGTGGCGCGCGACCCGGGGCAGGACCTCGACTTCCTCGGCAGCGCCGTGGCCGGCTCCTACGCCGCGGTGCAGCTGTTCCAGATGCGCGGCGGTCGCGTGATCGGCCGCGACGCACGCTTCCTGGCGAACGCGGCCGATGCGCCCCCCGGCGAGATTCTCGAGCGGTTCCTGGCCGATCACTACGGTAGGGCCACCCGCATTCCGCCGTTGGTGCTGGTCCCGACGGAGGACCTGGACCTGCCGACCTGGGAGGCGTTCCTCAGCGAGCGCGCCGGCAGGCGGGTCGAACTGCGGCACCCGCGCCGGGGCGACAAGGTCGACCTGATCGAACTGGCCGGCCGCAACGCCCG
>JBBDSD010000301.1:0-4796 GCA_040905065.1 Trueperaceae bacterium
GAGCGACCGGACCGGTAAGGCGCGATGCGCCGCCGCGGTCCGGTCGCTCTCGAAATCTTGATTCAACCTCGATCCAACCCCGCCGAAGCGACGCTCGCCCGGTGCACCTTCAGGATCGATCGCGCGTGTCCCCCGCATCGCCCGCGTCGTGCGCACCTCCGTCGTGCGCACCACCTTCCTGCGCACCACGCTCCTGCGCTCGCCCGGCGTCCCCGCCGCTCGGCGCGTCGATGGTGCGGGACGACCGGCTCGCGTCGCTGCGGGCCTTGGACGACGCCACCGGCTCCACGTCGGTCGGTCGCGCCTGCCGCGTGAGCAGCCAGGCGCCGATCCCGATCAGCACGACCGGAAGCACCCACCCGCCCCGGAAGCTGACCGTCAGGATGGCGATCACGCCCATGGCCAGCGCCGGCCAGATCGCCCACGGCTGCTTCACGCGGGGGTGCAGGTACAGGAACGCGAAGGTGGCGGCCAGGCCCAAGGCGAACATGGTGCCGCCCAGGTCGGTGCCGGGGAACAGCCAGTCGTCGTAGACGGCGATCAGGCCCAGCGTCAGCAGCACGCCGGCAGGGATCACCGCCCACCAGCGCCGCTCGTTCGTGGCGAACAGCGCCACGAAGCCCAGACCGATCGAGGCCAGGAAGGCGCCGCCCGACCACGGTTGGTTCAGCGTGAACAGCGCCAGGCCGATCAGGCCGGTGCCGACCGGGAGCATCCACAGATCGGCCGGTCGGTCGCGCCAGGTCCGCAGCACCAGCACGCCGGCCGCCGCAGAGAGCAGCGTGCCGGCCACCCGGGCCAGCCCGGCGAAGATCCCCAGGTTGCCGAGCAGCGCCAGGACGCCCAGGATCACCAGGCCGATACCGAGTTGCGTACGACGGTCGTGCAGATCGATGTGCATGTTCGCCTCCATGCCCCCAGCATGCGTCCCGGCTCCCGCCTCGAGCGTCGGCCACCGGGTGGAGATGCGGATCCGCCGAAAGGCGGAGGCCGGTCGCGGGGGGCGCGCGGTACCGTGACCCATGACGATGGGACGCACGTGAGCGGGCGGCCGGTCCGCCTGCTGCTGGTCGACGACCACACCGTGGTGCGGCACGGGCTGCGCATGGTGATGTCGCTGGAGGACGACCTGGAGGTGGTGGGCGAAGCGGCGAACGGGCGCGAAGCGATCGACGAGGCCGGTCGCCTCGAGCCGGACGTGATGTTGATGGACCTGCTGATGCCGGTCGTCTCCGGCGTCGAGGCGATCCGCGCCATCAAGGCGGCCCAGCCACAGATCGAGATCGTGGCCCTCACCAGCGTGCTGGAGGATCGCCTGGTGGTCGAGGCGGTCGAGGCGGGGGCGGCGGGCTACCTGCTGAAGGAGACCGGCCCGGAACCGTTGATCGAGGCGATCCACGCGGCTGCGCGAGGCGAAGTGCGGTTGGATCCGCGCGCGCAGAAGCGGCTGTTGCGCGAGGTGCGCACGCCCACCATGCGGGAGAGCCTCACGCCGCGCGAGACCGACGCGCTGCGCAGAATCGCGAAGGGCATGACCAACAAGGAGATCGCGGCGGAGCTGAATGTCTCCGAGGTCACCGTCAAGACGCACGTGTCCAGCGTGCTGGCGAAGCTGGGGCTCCAGAGCCGCACCCAAGCGGCGTTGTTCGCCCTCAAGGAGGGCCTGACGGGGCTGGACTGAGATGCGCGAGATTCCGTTCTGGCATCGGCTGGGCACGCGCCTGGCGCTGATGATCCTGGGGATCGTGGCGGTGCTGGCGCTGGCGACGGGGATCTTGCTGGTGCGCGGCTTCGAGTTGGTGCTGCAGGACGCGATGGCGGCCGGCGGCGCCGAGCCGGACATCGGGCCGGTAGTGCGCGCCACGGTCGTGAACCTGCTGGCGATCTTCCTGTTGACGCTGGTGGGGGCGGCGGCGTTCAGCCGCAGCCTGCTGACCGATCCGATCGTGGAGCTGGTGCGCGGCACGCGCGAGTTGGCCGCCGGTCGCTTGGGCACCACGCTGCCGGTCGACTCGCGCAGCGAGCTGGGTCGCCTGGCGGAGGACTTCAACGCCATGTCCGCGGCGCTGGCGGAATCCCGCGAGCACCTGGAGCAGCGGGTGGCGGAGCGCACCGCCGACCTGCGGGCGCTGCTGGAGATCTCGAACACCACCGCCGTCACGCTGGAGCTGGAGCCGCTGCTGCAGAGCCTGCTGGACCGCTTGCACGGCATCGTGGGCGCCGACGGCGCCGTGATCGCGGCGGCCGAGCCGGACGGCGGCGCCAAGATCCTGGCGTCGCGGGGCGACCCGCCGTCCCTCGACCTGGCGCAGCGGGCGTTGCGCGGTCCCGTGACGCTGGCGCCGCCGGGCGTGCGGGCCTACCCGCTTCGGGTGCGTGGGTCGCTGGAGGGCATGCTGCTGCTGCGCGTCGGCGAGGCGGGTCCCGATCCGCACCGCGACGCGTTGGTGCACGCGTTCGCGAACCAGGCGGCGATCGCGCTCGAGAACGCGCAACTGTACGAGCGGGTGCAGGAGCAGGCGGCGACGGTCGAGCGGCGCCACCTGGCGCGCGAGCTGCACGATTCGGTCAGTCAGGCGCTGTACGCGATCCTGCTGGGGACCCACGCGGCGCAACGGCAGCTGCCCGGCGCTCCCGATGCGGCGGCGGAGGCGTTGCGCTACGTCGAGAGTCTGGCGCAGGCCGGCCTGGCCGAGATGCGGGCGTTGATCTTCGAGTTGAGGCCGGAGTCGCTGGAGGAGGAGGGCCTGGTCGGGGTGCTGCAGCGGCAGGTGGAGGCGCTCGAGGCGCGGCACGGCCTGGCCGCCGAGATCCGGCTGCCCAGCGGCGAGCCGGATCTGTCGTTCGCGACGAAGAAGGTGCTGGTGCGCGTGGCGCAGGAGGCGACCCACAACGTGGTCAAGCACGCCCGCGCCCGCTCGGTGTCGGTGGCGTTGGACCGCTCGGAGTCCGGCTGGTGCTTGTCCGTCGAGGACGACGGCGTCGGTTTCGACGCCGTGCGCGGCGCGGGGTCGCCGGACGAGCCCGGTCATCTGGGGCTGACCTCGATGCGGGAGCGGCTCGATGCGGTGGGCGGCGTTCTGAAGATCCGGTCGCAGCCTGGCGCGGGCACGCGCGTGGTCGCTTCGGTGCCGTCGTGAACGCGCGCTGGCTGGCGATCGTCCTGATCGTTGCGGGCGTGGCCGGCCTGATCGCCAACGTGGGCAGCCTGCCGCCGGTGCCGGCGGCGGCGTGGGTCGCGGTGGCGTTGGCGGCCGTCTGGGCCACCTGGTCGCGGCCGGGGACGAACGGTCGGCGGCTGCTGATCACGTTCCTGCTGGGGATCGCGGCGATGGCGGGGGCCGGTCCCCTGACGGGGCTGGTTCCCACAGGCGTGGCGGCGGCCGCGTTCCTGGGCGTGTGGTGGCGCGAACGCTGGCGCTCGTGGCCGCTGCTGGCCGGGGGCTTGACCTCGGCGATCACGATCACGGCGATGGCCGGCACGGTGGCGCCCGCCTGGAATCCGGCGCCGCTCTTCTTCCTGGGGTTCGCGGCCACCTTCGCGCTGCTCTATTTGCTGCCGCCCGCAGCGGGGGGCGGGCAGCGCTGGGCGGGCGTACCGGCGCTGGTGTTCACGGTCCTGACGGTGCTGATCAACGATCCGGCGCGCAGCCTTCCCGGTTGGCTGCTGCCGCTGGCGCTGATCACGGGCGGGCTTGCCCTGCTGAGCGGCGTGCGGCGCCGCTGAGTCACGGCACCTCCCCGCGTTGGGCGGCGTCGGGCGCCGTCGGTCCGGCGCTCAGACGTCGTGGAACGTGACCTCGTGATCCACGAAGCGGCCGTCCTCGTAGGCGAACCGGGCGGAAAACACCTGTCCGGCGCGGTCCAGCCACGGCAGGAACACGCGGTCGCCTTCGTGGATCTCGAGCTCGGTCAGGCGGTCGGTGGGCACCCACGCCAGCTCGCCCTCCGAGCTCGCTCGGAGTTCGCCGTCGGCGCGGGCCAGGTAGATCCACACGTACCAGTCGTTCGTGCCGTCGAAGCGGGGGAACACGATCATGCCGCGGTAGCGCAGCTCGCGCAGGCGCAGGCCGGCCTCTTCGTACGCTTCGCGCGTGGCGCACGCTTCGGGCGTCTCGCCCGGTTCCGCCTTGCCGCCCAGGCCGTTCCACTTCCCGCGCTGGTGCCCGCGTGCCTTGCGCAGCATCAGGGTGGCGTCGCCACGCCGGACGTAGATCAGGGTGCTGGGGATCATGCGGGCGACAGGGTCGGTGGGGTCGCGTGCGGCGTCGCTCATGGCGGCACGCTACGTGCGTCGCGCCCGACGGAGCGTCGCGTGTGCGGCGCACGTCGCGCCGGCGGTTGACCGCGGCTTCCCCGATCGATTAGTTTGACGTCGAACGATTGGAGGGTCGCATGGGCACCCACTACCCCGGCACCGACGACGAGATCCGCGCGCTGGACGCCTACGTCAAGCTCGCCCGCGCGCACGCCGCCGTCGACGCCACCATCAACCACGACCTGATCGAGGCCGGCCTCACCGTCAGCCAGTTCGGCGTGCTCGAAGCGATCTGGCACCTCGGCCCCCTCCCTCAGGGCGCCCTGGCCCGCAAGATCCTGCGCTCCGCCGCCAACCTCACCACCGTGCTCGACAACCTGGCCCGTCGCGACCTGATCGAACGCTCGCGCGACCCGGCCGACCGACGGGTGGTGATCGTGCGCCTCACCGACGCCGGTCGCGACCTGATCGGTCCTTACTTACCCCGCCACGTCCGCCCCGTGATGCACGCCTTATCCGCGCTCACCCCCGGCCAGCA
>JBBDSD010000302.1:0-4776 GCA_040905065.1 Trueperaceae bacterium
GGGCGGGGCGCCGCGCGCTGCGCGACACGGACGCTACGGGGGGCGCCACGGAACTGGGGGAAGGGGCCGACGCCGATGCGATCGAGCGCGCCGTGGGCCAGGGCGGCCTGTTCGGAGCGGCGACGGTGCTGATCGACTTCGACGAGGCGTTCGAGGGGCAGGCGGGTGTCGCTCCCAGGAACGAGGCGATGAAGCGGTTGGCCGACGCGCCGGACGACGTGGTGGTGATCGCGATCGACGCCAAGGCCACGCCCGCGCGGCAGAAGCGCTGGCAGGAGCTGGGCGAGCACCGGCACCTTCCCACGCCACGCTTTGGCGCCCTGCAGCGGTGGATCGCCGACGAGCTCGCAGCGCACGGCGTGCGGTTCCGTGCCGGCGTGCCGGCACGGCAGGCCGACCTGTTCGGCGAGGACCTGCCCGGCCAGACCTCGGAGATCGCCAACCTGGCGGTGCTGGACGAGGAGCTGAGCGACGAGCGCGTGAGCGCGCTGGTGAACCGGCCGGCCTCGCGCGACGCGTTCGACATGATCGAGGCGCTGGCGGTCGGCGACGGGGCTACGGCGGTCCGCGTCGCGCGGCAGCTGATGGAGGCCGGCGAGCCGGCACCCCGCGTGCTGGGCGCGTTGGCGTGGCAGTTCGGACTGGTCGCAGGCGCGGTCGCGTTGGTCGAGCGCGAAGGGCGCGAACCGTCCCCCGCGGTGGCCGCCAAGGCGCTCGGTGCAGCTCCGTTCGCCGCGAAGAAGGCCCTCGCCGTCGCACGCCGCTTGGATGAAGCGCGCCTGGAACGGGCGTACGCCATTCTCCTGGACGCCGAGCGCGCCGTGAAGACGGGCGAGACCGATCCGGGGTGGGCGGTCACGTCCGCCGCGATGGCGCTCGCCGAGCACTTCGCCACCGCCCGACCGTGACGGGGCACGGTGCCGGTGCCGACGCCGATGCCGGCCGGCCCGACGTGGACCGCATCGCTGCGGCGGTGCGTCGCGGCGAACGGCGGGGGCTGGCGCGGGCGATCAGTTGGTTCGAGGCGGGCGACGCCCGCGGTCCCGCGGTGTTGGCGCGTCTGCGCGCCGAGGCGCCTGCGTCGCGTCGGCCGGCGCACTGGATCGGCGTGACCGGTGCCCCCGGTAGTGGCAAGAGCACGCTCGTCGATCGCCTCGTGCAGCACGAGCGGGCGCACGGGCGGACGGTGGCGGTGGTGGCCGTCGATCCGTCCAGCCCGTTCAGCGGTGGCGCCATCCTGGGCGACCGGGTCCGGATGACGCGCTGGCACGACGATCCGGGCGTGTTCGTGCGGTCGATGGCGACGCGCGGACGCCTGGGCGGTCTGGCGGGGTCCACGCTTCGCGTGGCGGCTTTGCTCGACGCGGCCGGGTTCGACGCGATCGTGCTCGAAACGGTCGGCGTCGGGCAGAGCGAGGTGGACGTGGTCGACGTGGCGGACACCACGGTGCTGGTGCTCACGCCCGGTGGGGGCGACGGCGTGCAGGCGTTCAAGGCCGGCGTGATGGAGATCGCCGATCTGTTCGTGGTGAACAAGGCCGATCTGCCGGGGGCCGATCGGCTGCGAAGCGAGATTCGCGACGCGCAGCGCTTGGCGGCCCAGCCGGAGGGCGCCTGGTGCCCGCCGGTGCTGCTGGCGAAGGCCGACCGGGACGAGGGCACGACCGACGTTGCCGAGGCGTTGGCGCGCCATCACGAGCGCTGGGGACGGGGCCACGACCGAGCCCGGCAGGAGCGCAGGGCGCGGGCCGAACTGCGCGCGGCGGTGCGCACGCGCGCGGAGCAGGCGTTCGCGGAGGCCGGTGATCGGTTCGTGCCCGACCTGGTCGAGGGACGGATCACCGCCGAGGCGGCGGCCGAGCGGCTGTGCGCCGACGTTGTACGATTCGAGCCATGATCCACGCCGTCTATCCCGGTAGCTTCGACCCGGTGCACAACGGGCACGAAGACGTCATCCGCAGGTCCGCCCGCATCTACGATCGACTTACGGTCGCCGTGCTGGACAACAGCCTCAAGCCCGACGCCTCGTTCGACATCGACGAGCGCCTGGAGATCTTGCGCGAGGTGGTCGGCGACCTGCCCAACGTCCGTGCGGAGCGGTTCGAGGGACTCCTCGCGGAGTACATGCGGCAGGTCGATGCGAACGTGATCGTCAAGGGCTTGCGCGCGATCAGCGACTTCGAGTACGAACTGCAGATGGCGCACCTGAACCGGCAGTTGAATCCGGAGGTCGAGACCACGTTCATCATGACGGCCACGCGCTGGTCGTACGTGTCGTCGACGCGCATCAAGGAGCTGGTCCGGTACGGCGCGGACGTGTCGCGCCTGGTTCCTGCGGCGACGCTCCGCAGGCTGCAGGCGAAGGTGCCGGCCGACACGCAGAGCGACGGCGAACCCGTCGCCCGGCCGTCCGGCGAACGACGGTCGCGGCGGTAGACTCAGCGTTCGCTGCGCGCACGGGACCGTTCGGGTCGACCGGGCGCAGCCGCGAGGCGGACCTGCGTCCGCCTTCCCCTCGAGCATCAAGCAAGGAGCGTATCCCGATGTCGCATCTCCTGCGCGGCATGGCGGCCGACGGAGGCATCCGCGTGGTCGCTGCCGACACCACCGACTTGGTCGACGACGCCGTTCGTCGTCACGACGCCCGTCCTACCGCTGCGGCCGCCCTGGGCCGGACCCTGTCCGCCGGGTTGCTTCTCTCGCACGTCCTGCTCAAGGACCATCGCGACCGCGTCACCGTGCGGCTGGACGGCGGCGGGCCCCTGGGGGGCGTCATCGCCGACGCCGGGCTGGACGGCGAGGTGCGCGGCTACGTGAAGCATCCCGACACCGACCTTCCGCCGCGCGACGACGGCAAGCTGGACGTCGGTGCGGCGCTCGGTCGGGACGGCCTGATCGAGGTCATCCGGTCGCACGCGCCCAACGGCGACCCGTACGCCAGCTCGGTCGACCTGACGTCCGGCGAGGTCGCCGAGGACGTCGCCGGCTTCCTGGCCCGCAGCGAGCAGATCGCTTCGGCGGTGCTGCTGGGCGTGTACGTCGAAGGCGGCCGGGTAGTCCGCTCCGGCGGGGTGCTGCTGCAGGCGATGCCGGACGCCGACACGGCCGCGCTGACGCTGCTGGAGGCGAACGTTCGCGCCTACGGCGCCCTGACGGACGGCCTGGCGCGCGGCAGCCTGCTCCAGACGATGCACGACCTCACCTGGGGCATGGAGATGCAGCTCATGACCGACGAGGCGCTCCCGCTTCGGTTCGCCTGCCGCTGCAGCGACGCCAAGGCGCTGGACGCGCTGGCGTACTTCACGCCGGAGGAGCGGGAGCAGATGATCTCCGAGGACGGCGGCGCGGAAGCGGTGTGCCACTGGTGCGGCGAGCGCCGCTGGATCGATCCGACGATGATGCGTTCGTTGGCGACGCGTGACGGGCGCGAGGTGCGCTGCCCGGACTGTTCCGCCCTCTGGTACCGCGACGGCGGCACCGTGATGGTGCGCGACGGGGAGCGGTGCGCCTGCGGTCGACCGGTGGACCTGCCCAGCTGAACGACGGGCCGGAGGTGGCGGCGGGAGGTGGCGGTGGAGGTGGCGCCCCGTCCGGCCGCTGCGACGCCGGTGGGGCTGCTACCATCACGCGCATGCCGCTCCCCGCGTTTTTCGCGCTCGTAGGCGTCGCCGTCCTCTGGGGGTCGGCGTTCCCGCTCATCAAGGTCGGCCTCGAGGGCTTGAGCGTGCCGCACCTGACGTTGGCGCGCCACCTGACCGCCTCCCTCGCGTTCGTTCCGTTCCTGCTGCTGTCGCGGTCGCGCTTGCGGCCCGAACGTCGCGACGTGCCGTGGTTCCTGCTGCTCGGATTCACGGGCATGTTCGTCTACCACATGGCCCTGAACGCCGGCGAGGTGCGGGTCTCCGCCGGTGCCACCAGCCTGATCATCGCGGCCGCCCCGGCGATCACCGCCCTCCTGGCGCACTGGATCCTGCACGACCGGCTACCAGCCGCCGGTTGGGCGGGGAGCCTGCTCAGCTTCGCGGGGGTGGTGCTGATCGTGCTGGGCGACGGTGCGGGACTGCGGATCGATCCGTTCGCGGGGTTCGTGCTGATCTCGGCGTTCGCGACCAGCACGTACTTCGTGCTGCAGCAGCGCATGTTCGCGCGCTACAAGGCGGTCGAGGTGACCGCGTTCGTGACCTGGGGCGGCACGCTGCCGATGCTCGTCTTCCTGCCCGGCCTGCCGCTCGACCTGGCGGACGCGCCGATCCGTTCGGTCGTAGCGGCGGGCTACATCGGCCTGTTCCCGTCGGCGGTGGCGTACACCCTGTTCGCCTTCGCGCAAGCCCGGGCCCCGGTGACGCAGGTCACCACGATGCTGTACACGATTCCGCTGTTCAGCCTTCTGTTCTCCTGGTGGTGGCTGGGCGAGGTACCCAATCCGCTCACGATCGTGGGTGGATTGGTGGTGATCCTCGGCATCGCGGTGGTGCAGCGAAGCCGGCGCGCACATAGAGGCGCGCCCGCCGTACGCGCCTGACGCACGGCCCCAGCGTCAGGTGGGGGGCGACCCGCGCCCGTCGCCCAGCCGTCGCTCCGTTCCGTTCGCGAGCCGCTTCAGGTTCTCGCGGTGGCGCAGCAGGGCGAGCAGCGCCAACGCGGTCGCCACCGTCAGTTCCGGCAGCTCGTGCCTGCCGGTGGCCAGCACGAACAGCGGGGCCGAGATCATGCCCACCACCGAGCCGAGCGACACCATGCGACCGATCGCGATCGTGACGAGGCCGATCGCCAGGG
>JBBDSD010000303.1:0-4765 GCA_040905065.1 Trueperaceae bacterium
CACCGGCGAAGCGATCCAGGCCGCCCTGGAGGAGGGGATCGAGCTGCGCGAAGCGCGCGTGCGCCGCCTGGGCGACGCGCTGGTCACGGCGTTGGCGGCGGAGGGGTTCGATCCGTTCGTGGCCGAGGCGCAGCGCCTGCCGACGGTGCTGGCGCTCACGCCGCCGCCCGGGATGGACGAAGCCGCGGTACGCCGGCGCCTGCGGCAGCACCACGTGATCAGCGTGGCCGGTGGCCTGGGCGAGACCGCCGGCCGCATCTGGCGCCTGGGTTTGATGGGCGAGAACGCGCGCTACGGGCACTACCTGCGCCTGATGCGGGCCCTGGCCGAACTGCTGGAGGCGCCTGCGCTCCCGGACCGGTTCGCGGAGGCGGCGCGCGGCACGGTGCTGGACGCCGAGCCCGCGTCCGACGTCGCTACGCCGGACGGCGAGGTCGAGACGCCCACCGCCCGCAGCGAACGCCGGGCGGTGGCGTCGTGACCGACGCACGCGACGAGCGCGACGCAGACGCGCCCGAGGGTGCGACGCCCGACGACGCCGTCGTGCCGGACGACCTGGCGCACCACGTGCCCAGCAACCTGGCGCGCCGCCGGGCGGAGCGGGCCGGCATGGACCTGGATGCGCTGAGGTCCGAGGCGCCCGACCGCTACCGCATGCTGAACGCCGAGGAGATCGCCAGCGTGTCGCCGGAACTGGCCGACGCGGCGGCGCAGGTGGTGTGGGACGCCTTCCCGGACCGAGCGATCTACCGCGTACCGGCGCCGGACGCCGGACCGGAACGCCTGCTGGCGTTCCCACCGCTGGACGCGGAAGCTCTGGCGCGCTTCGACGACGACGCCGCCGACCTGGTGGCGAAGCCGGAGTTCGAGGCGGTCCACGCCTTCTTCCGCACCGTGAACGACCTGCGCGGCACCCGACGCGAACTGATGCTGCCCACCCCGCCGGACGCCTGGGCGGGCGAAATCGCGCTGGTCGGACCGTTCGCGACGCAGGCGGAGGCGGAGGCGTGGCCGGCGGGGCGCCTACCCGACCAGCTGATCGCCGATCCGGTGCCGTACCGCGGCGTCTGGTTCTGCGACGTGTTCCGTAGCGACGAGGAACTGCTGTTCCCTAGCGGCGGGTCGGACGCGGGCGAAAGCTAGGCGCCGCGACGCCGCGGGCCGCCGCCGCACGGCGCTCGCGGCCTTGACGCCCCCGGGGCTCGGGGCTACGCTACGCCGCATGACGCGACCGGTCCGGACCGCAGCGTTCTTCTTCGCCTGAGCGGCGCGGGCCCCTCCGCGTCGTCGCCGCCGCCGTTCCCGCTACCTTCGGGAGCCGCGGCGTTTTCTGTGTCGCCCGCCGCGGCGTCTTGGTCCGGACCGCGCCCGCGCGCCCGAGGGAGGAACGATGCACGACGAAGCTCGCGCCGAGATCCAGGCCGCAGGCGACCTGCGCACCCTGCAGGAGGTCCGCGTCCGCTGGTTGGGCAAGAAGGGCCGCATCACCGCCGAGTTGCGCACGCTGGGCGGCATGGAGCCCGAGGAGCGCCGCGAGGCCGGCGCCCGCATCCACCGCGCCAAGGCGGAGATCGAGGCGTGGCTGGACGCGCGCCGCGAGGAACTGGAACGCGCCGATCTGGCGCGCCGCCTGGCGGCGGAGCGGGTGGACGTCACCCTGCCGGGCACGCGCGGCCCGGTCGGGGACCTCCACCTACTGACCAAGGTCACGAACCGCCTCTTGGACGTGTTCCAGAGCCTGGGGTACGAGGTGGTCACCGGTCCCGAACTCGAGACGGACCACTACAACTTCGGGGCCCTCAACTTCCCACCAGAACATCCCGCCCGTGACGAGCAGGACACCTTCTGGACCGAGGACGGTCGCCTGCTGCGGACCCACACCAGCCCGATGCAGGTGCGCTACCTGGAGACGCACCGCCCGCCGTTCAAGGTGGTCGTGCCCGGCAAGGTGTTCCGCAACGAGGCGGTCGACGCCACGCACGAGGCGCAGTTCCACCAGCTCGAAGCGCTCGTCGTCGGCGAACGGATCACCATGGCCGACCTGGCCGGCGCGATCCAGGAGATGGCGGACGCGCTGTTCGGCGAGGGCACGAAGACGCGCTTGCAACCGAGCTTCTTTCCGTTCGTCGAGCCGGGCGCCGAGTTCGCCATCTGGTGGACCCACCCCCGTACCGGCAAAGAGGAGTGGCTGGAGCTGGGCGGCTGCGGCATGGTGCACCCGAACGTGTTCCGTGCCGCGGGGCACGAAGGGGTGACCGGCTTCGCGTTCGGGTTCGGGATCGAGCGCCTGGCGATGGTGCCGTACGGCGTGCCCGACATCCGCTGGTTCTACCAGAGCGACCTGCGGGTCCTGCGGCAGTTCCGGGGCTCGTTGTGAACGTCCCCTACGGCTGGTTGCGGGAGCTGGTCGAGAACCTGCCCGACCCCGCGGCCACCGCGGAGCTGCTGGACGGCCTGGGCCTGGCGGTCGAGGCGCTGCACGAGCGTCCCGCCGCGCCCGCCGGCGTGGTGGTGGCCCGCATCGAGCGCGCCGACGCCATCGAGGGATCGGACCATCTGCTGCGCACCGTGGTCTTCGACGGCGCGCGTGAACACGTCGTGGTGTGCGGCGCGCCGAACGCCGCGGTCGGCGTGCACGCGGCGTTGGCTTTGCCCGGCACGCACCTGCCGGCGGCCGGCCTCGACGTCGGGCGGCGCGAGATGCTGGGCGTACCCAGCGAAGGCATGCTGTGCAGCCCCAAGGAGCTGGGGCTCTTCGATCACGCCGGTGGCCTGCTGGTGCTGGGCGAGGACCTGCCGCTGGGCACGCCGCTCGAGGAGGCCTGGCCGGCGGAGACGGTGCTGGAGCTGGAGCTGACCCCCAACCGCGCCGACGCGTTCAGCCTGTTGGGCGTGGCGCGCGACCTGGCCGCCAAGCTGGGCAGCGCGGTGCGCGACCCGTCCGCCAGCGACGCGCTGGGCGACCGCGACGGCAAGGATGGTCTGAGCGTCCAGATCGAGGACGCGGACGGCTGTCCCCACCTGGTGCTGCAGCGCATCGACGGCGTGCGCGTGACGCCCAGCCCCGCCTGGCTGCAGCGGCGCCTGGCCGCCCTCGGCCTGCGCCCCCGCAACGCCGTGGTGGACGCCACGAACTACGTGACGTACGAGCTGGGGCAGCCCAGCCACGCCTACGACCGGCGGGTGCTGGAAGGCGGCGTGCTGCAGGTGCGCCCGGCGCGGCAGGACGAGTCGGTCACGCTGCTGGACGGCGAGACGCGGCTCTTGGACCCCAGCGACATGACGATTGCCACGCCCGGACGCGACGACCAACCGTCCAAGGCGGTGGGCCTGGCCGGCGTGATGGGCGGCCTGCACGACAGCGTGCGGCGCGACACCGATTCCGTGGCGCTCGAGGTGGCGCACTTCGATCCGGTGCGGGTGCGCACGACCGCGAAGCGGCACGGCCTGCACACCGACGCGCACCTGCGCTTCGAACGCGGCGTGGATCCGGCGCTGCCGCCACGCGCCGCCGCGCGCTGCGCCCGCCTGATCGCGGAGCTGACCGGCGGCACCGTGCATCCCGCCGTCAGCGTGGCCGGTGGCGCGACCGAGCGCGCACCGGTCGCCATCCGTCCCTCGCGCGTCGGGTTCCTGATGGGGTTCGAGGTGCCGCCCGAGACGCAGGCCCGGTACCTGACCGCGCTCGGGTGCGAGGTGCAGCAGGACGAGAGCGACGCCTGGACGGTCGTGCCGCCCAGTTGGCGCTTCGACCTGAGCATCGAGGAGGACCTGATCGAGGAGGTCGCCCGCCTGCACGGCTACGAGCACATCGGTCGCACCCGGCCCGACCTGCCGTTCACGCCGGAACGGACCGACCCCACCCACCGCGCCCTGCGCGATGAACTTGCCGCCGCGGGCCTGACCGAAACGATCGCCTACGTGTTCACCGGCGACGAGGAGCTGGCCCGCGCCCGCGCGCCCCAAGCGGTGGTCGCGCTGGCCAACCCGCAAGGGATCGAACGGGCGCGTTTGCGCACCGCGCTGCACCCCGGCCTGCTGGCCGCTGCCGCCACCAACCGGCACGAACCCGATCTGGCCCTGTTCGAGATCGGTCGCGTGTTCGGCTTCGAGGAACGCGAACGGTTGGGCCTGCTGGCGTCGGGCGCTTGGGAGCGCGGCGGTTGGCGGGAGGGAACGCCGGTCGACCTGTGGCGCCTGAAGGGCCTGCTGGAGGGACTCGCGGAACGCCGCCGTGCGAGCGTGATCTTCCGGCCGGCACGCGAGGACGAGGCGCCGATGCTGCACCCCGGCGTCGCCGCCGTGGTGACCTGGAACGACCGCGAGATCGGCGTGGCGGGCCGGCTCCACCCGGAGGTGCAGGACGCCTACGGCCTGCCCGAGACGTACCTGGCGGAACTGGATCTGCCGCTGGACGCCGTGCGCCTGACGGTCGGCACCGTGCCGCGCCAGCCGTACGCCGAGCGGGACCTGGCGATCCTCGCGCCGCAGGAGGTGCCGTACGCCCACGTGGAGCGCACGGTGCGCGACGCCGCCGGGGAGCGCTTGGTGCAGGCGTTCCCGTTCGACGTCTACCAGGGCGCTCCGCTCGAGGAGGGGATCCGCAGCGTGGCGTTCCGGCTTCGGTGGCGCCACCCCGAGCGTGCGTTGCGCGACGCCGAGGTGGACGCCTGGCTGGGCGCCGTGGTCGCGGCAGTCCGAGCGGAGGGGTACGCGATCCGCGAGTGACGCCGAAGCGGGAACCGGCCCCAGGCGAGCGCGGGCG
>JBBDSD010000304.1:0-4751 GCA_040905065.1 Trueperaceae bacterium
CCTGATCCAGCGTCGCCAGGCCGTCGTGCTCTGCCGCGATCACGAGCGTCGGCAGGTCCAGGTCGGTCAGGTCGACGCTGCCCGCTGGGTAGGCACCCAGCAGCACCAACCCGTCCAGCCGTTCGGGCCGCCGCTCCGCGTACGACGCCGCCATGGCGCCGCCCAGCGAGTGGCCCGCGATCACGACCCGCTCCTCGCCGCGGCGCAGCCGGTCCAGCAGGGCGTCCGCCCGGTCGCGCCCCAGCACCGCCAGATCCAGCGGCATGGTCGGAATCAGGGTGCGGATCCCCAGCGGCGCTAGGCCGACCCCGATCCAGCTGTAGGCGTGGGGCCGCACCAGCCCGCCCGGGTAGAGGATCAGCAACGTGCGAGCGGTCGCGTTCCCGGCGGGCGCGACCTCGATCCCGCCCCCCGCCTCGCGGTACGTCCCGATCCGGACCGACACCGGTGCGGTCTGTCGCACCATCGCGTCGGCCGACGGCCGGAGCGGATCGGGGACCACAAGCGCCGCCAACCAACCGACGCCCACCGCGAGCGCCAACGCCAGGAAGCGGAGCAGCGACCGGCCGAACGTCCCGTTCCCGGCTGCGGCCCGCTTCGTAGCGGCCGCTTCGGAGCGCTTCGCGCTCACGCCGGCGCCGCCGTGGACTCGCCCGCCTGCAGCGCGTGCAGCGTGGCGTAGGTGCCTCCGCGCGCCAGCAGTTGGGCGTGCGTGCCCGCTTCGGTGACCACGCCTTCGTCTAGCACGTGGATGCGATCGGCGTTCTGGATGGTGGACAAGCGGTGCGCGATCACCAGCGTGGTCAGGCGATCGTGACCCAGCACGCCGGCCAGGGCGTCCTGGATGAGCGCTTCCGACTCGCTGTCGAGGCTGCTGGTCGCTTCGTCCAGCAGCAGGATCTCCGCCCCCTTCAGCAGAGCGCGGGCGATGGCGATCCGTTGCTTCTGCCCGCCGGACAGCTTCACGCCGCGCTCGCCGATCTCGGTGTCCTCCCCGTCCGGCAGGCGCCGCACGAACGCCTCGGCGTTGGCCATGCGGATCGCGCTTCGAACCTGATCCAGATCGGCGTCCGGCCGCCCGTAGCGCACGTTCTCGGCCACCGATCCGCTGAACAGGGTGGGTTCCTGCGGCACCACCGCCACCGCGCGGCGCAAGGTGGACAGCGACAGCTCCGATAGCGGCGTGCCGGCCACCGCCAGGGAGCCGGCGTCGGGCTCGTACAGGCGCGAGATCAGCTTGGTGACGGTGCTCTTCCCCGCCCCCGACGGCCCGACCAGCGCAGCGGTGGTCCCGAACGGCACGCGCAGGTCCATCCCGTTCAGCGCCGACTCGTTCGAGCCGGGGTAGCGGAAGCGCACGCCGCGCAGATCCAGGTCGCCGGCCACGAACGGGCGTCCCTGCTCGTACGGTTCCGGATCCTCGTGCATGAGGGCGTCGATCCGCTCGAGCGCGGCGACGCCCGCCTGCAGTTGGTTGTTGAAGTTCAGGATGAACCGCACCGGGTTGATCAGGTTGTTCAGGTACAGCACGAAGGCGGTGAGGGTGCCGATGGTGAGGGCCCCGACCTCGCCCCCGCCCTGCACCAGCAGCCACCCGCCACTCAGCACCAGGGCGGCCACGCCCAGCTCGCTGGTGAGGCCGATCGCCGCCTGCATCTTGCCGACCTCCACCCGGCGCGCCAGATTCAGGTCCCGGTAGTCGTCCGACTGGCGCTGGAACCGGTCCCACTCCGTGTCCTCCGCCGTGAACGACTTGACCATCGCCACGTTCTGGATCGCTTCGCTGGCGACGGAGGTCATGTCGCCCACCCGCCCACGAATCCGGCGGGCCAGGCGACGCAGCGGCTCCTGGTACTTGACGGTGAACCAGCCCATCAGCACCACGATCGCGACCGCCACCAGGGCCAGGCGCCACTCCATCGCGAACAGGATCGCCAGCACCACCACGATCGAGACGGCGTGCCCCACGATGCGCGACGCGCCACCTTGCAGCATCGCTTCGAGCGCGTTCACGTCGTTCACCACCCGCGACGTGAGGCTGCCCGACCGTTCCCGCACGAACCGGTCCAGCGGCAGCGCCAGTAAGCGCCCGTACGCCGCCCGTCGCGTCTCGTTCACCACGTCCTGCGTGAAGGCGAAGCTGGCCAGCATGGCGGCGTACTTCAGGCCCTCCGACAGCAGGTGGAACGCCACGATCGCCACGCCGGTCCAGAGGAACAGCCGCAGCTCGCCGGACGGGATCACCACGTCGAAGACGTACCGCACGAACTGCGGCGCCAACTGCATCACGCCCGACGACGCCGCGATCAGCAGGGCAAGGCCGACCAGTCGCCGCCGGTACGGACCGACCAGGCGCACCAGCGCGCGCCAGGCGTTTTCCGGCACGGGACCTCGTTTCGGGACGGCGGCGTTGCTCACGCCCCGCAGGCTACCCCGCGGGACCGGTCCGGCCCCGTAGCACGGTGCCCCGTCCGTGCAGGCGGTACGCGCCGTACGCGGCGGGCACCAGCGCCGTGGCGCCCTCCGGCAGGGTCATCGGCGGCTCCGTGCCCTGCCCCGTCAGTCGGAACGACCCGTTCAGCACCGTCAGAAGGTGGAGCTGCGCACCGTCGTCCGCGAGGGTGGTGGCGTCCACGACGCGACCCGCGTCCTGGTCGGTGGCTAGCTCCTCCAAGAGGTAGAACGGGCAGGCCACCCGCTGCGTCCATCCGTCCGCGCCGGGCCGGGGCGGCACGAACGGTTCGCCGCGCCCGGACAGGTCCGCCACCTCCAGCGCCGCCGTCAGGTGCAGTTCGCGCGGGCGCCCGTCGGCGCCCTTGCGCCGGTAGTCCCACAGTCGGTAGGTCAGGTCGGACGCCTGCTGCAGCTCGTACAGTCGCGACCCGGCACCCACGGCGTGCACCGTGCCGGCGGGGTTGTGGATCAGTTGGCCCGAAGCGACCGGCACGCTCCGCAGCAGCGTGCCGATGGCGCCCTCCTCCGCTGCCCGGCGCAGCCGTTCGGGTTGCATCGGCCGCGACACGCCCCACACCACGCGGGCACCGGGCTCCGCGTGCACGATGCGCCACGACTCGGTCTTGCCGAGATGCCCGGAGCCGGGATGGTGAGCCCGGGCGTAGGCGTCGTTCGGATGGACCTGGACGGACAGGTCGTCGGCGGCGTCCAGGAACTTAGCGAGCAGCGGCATGCGGGCGCCGTAGCGGGCGACCGACGCTTCGCCCACGACCGCCGGGCCGACCCTGGCGATCAGGTCGTCCACGGTCCGACCGTGCCACGGCCCATCCATGATCACGCTGCCCCCGTGCGCGACCCACGCTTCGGCCACCGGCTCGTCGCCTGGGGGCGGCTCGCCGCCCAGCCACTCGGGAAGAACATTCCCGCCCCAGAGGCGGCGACGGTAGTCGGGTCGCAGCCGTACCGGAACCAGCGGGACGTCGTCGCCGGGCGGGGAGGGAACGTCGCTGCGGCTCGGGTCGCTCATGCGTCACGATACCCACCGCGCGGCCCGATGCGTCCGCCCCGCTTCTCACCTCGGCCGGGTACGCTGCTGCGCATGATCGACGGGCTCACCGCCTTGATCAACTCCCAAGGATGGCTGGCACCGCTCTGGTACGTGGCCGGCTTCCTGTTGACGGCGTTGGTCCCCATCGTGCCGAGCCCGCTGATCGCCGCGATCGGCGGCACCGCCTTCGGCACCGTGCCAGCGATCTTCTACGGATTGATCGGCATGGGCCTCGGCGCTGCCCTGTCGCTGTCGCTGGCCCGTCAGTTGGGCCGCCCGATCGTGCGTCGCATGGTGCCGGAGTCCACCTGGATCCAGTGGGAAGCGTTCCTGGGCGTGAAGTCGTACGTCCTCTGGTTCGTGATCTTCATCTTGCTGAACATGGACATCGTGGTCATGGCGTCCGGCCTGTCGTCGCTGTCGTCGCGGGGTCTGTGGCTCACGGCGATGGCGGCCCGCATTCCGTGGTTGATCGGTGCCGCCTGGTTCGGCCACGTGCTACTAGTCAACGACGCCATGTTGATCCTGGTGGTGATCCTGATGGTGCCGATTCTGTACGGCGTCTCCCGCATGCGGCCCGCCTTGCAGGCGTGGTTGGGGCGCATGGCGCTGCGCGCCGAAGGGGGCGAGCGCCTCGCGGCGGTGGTCGGGGACGCCGCCGAGCCTTCGCCTCCGGGCGGCGACCGAGCGTCCGGCGATCCGGCAAGAACGCCGTCCCGCGAGCGGACGCCCCCGGGAGAGATGCGAGCGACGACCGATCGTCACGAAGCAGCGGGGCACGACGGTGCGGCACGGCACGACGAACCGTCGCTGCAGGAGACGCGAGCGAAGTTCCTGGCCGCCCGCCGGCGCAAGCGCCGGATCCACTGAATCCGGTCCGGTGGCCGATCCGGTGACGACGGTGCTGGGCGTACCGGTGCTGGGCGTAGCGGTGCTGGGCGCCGCGGCGCCGCGTCAGCGAGGGGGCGCCGCGGCGTCGCCTGCGACGGCGTGCAGACGTCCGCCCTCCAGCCGGTAGCGCGCGTCGACGTCGTGCACCAGGCCCTCGTCGTGGGTGACCATCACCACCGCGCGGCCTTCCTCGCGCGCCAGCCGCACCAGCAGGTCGAACACGACGCCCGCGGTGGCGCGGTCCAGGCTTCCGGTCGGCTCGTCCGCCAGGATCAACGGCGGATCGGCGAACAGGGCGCGGGCCAATGCCACGCGTTGCCGCTCGCCGCCGGAGAGGGTGGCCGGGCGCGCCCGAAGA
>JBBDSD010000305.1:0-4749 GCA_040905065.1 Trueperaceae bacterium
ACGAGGTGGCCGGCACCGTCGCCGCGTTGGGCGACGGGGTGGACGGCTGGCAGGTGGGCGACCGGGTCACCACCGAGACCTACTTCCACGTCTGCGGCCGCTGCCTGCACTGCCGCCGCGGTCGCCCGAACCTGTGCCGCGAACGTCGCTCGATCGGTTCCAAGCAGGACGGCACCTTCGCCCGCTACCTGGCCACGCCGGCCCACAACCTGCACCGCGTACCGGACCGCCTGCCGCTCGAAGCGGGCGCCCTGACCGAACCGCTCGCCTGCGTGGTGCACGGCGTGAACGACACGGCCGGCGTACGCGCCGGCGACGACGTGGTGGTGGCCGGTCCCGGCCCGATCGGGCTGCTGGCGATCCAGGTGGCGCTCGCCAACGGTGCGCGCGTGGTCGCTACCGGCACCGACGACGACCGAGACCGCTTGGCGCTGGCCCGCGAGTTGGGCGCCCACGGCACCGTGAACGTGCAGGCGTCGGACGATCCCGACGCCGAGATCGCCGAGTTGCTGGACGGCGGAGCGGACGTGGCGATCGAGTGCTCCGGCGCCGGACCCGCGATTCCCACGCTGCTGCGCGCCGTGCGACCCGGCGGACGCTACGCCCAGGTGGGCCTGTTCGGGCGACCGGTGCCGGTCGACCAAGACGTGATCTGCCTCAAGGAGCTCGTGGTCACCGGCAGCAACGCCACCATCCCGACCGCTTGGCCGCGCGCCTTGCGGCTGCTGGAACGGGGCGCGATCGACGTAGAGCGCACCATCACGCATCGCTTCGCGGTCACCGACTGGGAACGGGCGCTGGCGACCGTCCGCGCCAAGGAGGGCGTCAAGGTGGTGCTGGCCCCGTCCGCGTGACGGCCGCCCCGCCGCCGCATCCGCACGACCCCGCGCGCGCCGCTACCGCCCCGAACGGGCGTCGCACGCAGCGCGCGGGGTACCCTGGGCGGATGTCGGCGCATCGATCCGCTTCGCACAGGGTCCGCTCGGAACGGGACGCACCCCTCAGGCGCGCGTGAGCGACGCCCCGCCCGACCGACCCCCGGCGGGTTCCTCCGACGCCGACGCGGAAGACCCAGCCGAACCTCGCCTCCGCCACAGCCGCATGGTCGCGGGCTCGCCCATCTACTACGGCTGGTTCGTAGTCATCGCCGGCACGCTGACGGCGATGCTGACCAACCCGGGACAGACCAACGGCGTAGCGGTGTTCCTGGATCACATCATCGCCGACCTGGGGCTGAGCCGCTCGGGCGCGTCCAGCCTCTACCTGGGCGGAACCCTGCTAGGTTCGTTGGCGCTTCCGTTCGTCGGGCGCTTCGTCGATCGGCGCGGACCGCGCACCGCGGTGATCCTGTTCGCCAGCCTGTTCGCAGCCGCGTGCGTGTACATGGGCGTGGTGTTCGAAGCGGTCACGCTGCTGATCGGCTTCACCCTGATCCGGGCGTTGGGCCAAGGCTCCCTGAGCCTGGTCGCGCTGCACGTGATCGCGATCTGGTTCGTCGACAAGCGCGGTCTGGCGATCGGGTTGATGGGCGTCGGCACCGCGATCTCGAGCGCCTTCTTCCCGATCATGATCGAGTTCCTGATCGGCGCGTTCGGTTGGCGCACCTCCTACATGCTGCTCGGAGGGCTGGTCGCGGTGGTGGTGATCCCGATCGGTGCGCTGGTCTACCGCGGTCGACCGGAAGCGTACGGCCTGCGCCCGGACGGGGGCGGACCCACCGAGCGCGCCGCGGACGACGCCACCCGCGACGCGGACGACTACGTGACCCGCCGCGTGGTGGAGGTCGACTACACCCTGCCCCAAGCGCGCCGCACCGTCACCTTCTGGTTGTTCGTCGCCGGTCTCGTGTTCGGATCGATGCTGGGCACCGGCCTGATCTTCCACCACTACTCGATCCTGGGCGAAGGCGGCGTGAGCCGGACCGACGCGGCGCTAGCGTTCGTCTGGTTCGGCCTGGCGTCGGCGTCCGCCAACCTGGCGACCGGCGCGCTGCTGCGCTACGTCGCGCCACGCTTCCTGCTGAGCGCGATGCTGGCAGCGTTGGCCGGCAGCCTGCTGATGGCAGGCTTCGTGCCCGGGCCCGAAGTGATCGTGATCTACGGACTGCTCATCGGCCTGCGGACCGGCATGTACGCCTCGCTGCAAGGCAACGTGTTCGCGTACTACTTCGGGCGCCGCAACTTCGGGACCATCAAGGGGTACGTGCAGGCCATGCTGGTGATCGGCTCGGCGATCGGACCGCTGATCATGGGAGCCGGCTACGACCTGCTGGGCAACTACACCGTGACGATGATCGTGTGCGCCGTGCCGCCCGCGATAATGGCGCTCGTGACGCCTTTCCTGCAACTCACGCGGGACGACGGCACGGTCCTCTGACCGGACCTCTGACCAGGCCTCCGACCGCTACGATGCGGGACGGCTACCTTCGGGCAGCGAAGCGTCCAGCAGACGCAGCCAGTTGCCGTGCAGCACGGCCGCCACGTCGTCGTCCCCGAAGCCGCGCGCCCGCAGCAGGCCGGGCAGTTTCTGCAGGTCGGCGATCGTGTCCAGGTCGCGGGGCGTCTGTTCCGTGCCGTAGCCGCCGTCCAGGTCGCTGCCGATGGCCACGTGCCGCACGTTGCCGACCAGGTCGCAGACGTGCGCCATGTGGTCGACCAGCGTGTCCAGGTTGACCACGCCGGGGCGCGTTTCGCCGCGCACCCAGCCGGGCACCATCATCCAGGCGTCCAGCGCGCCGCCCACCACGCCGCCGCGTTCGATCACGGCGCGCAGTTGGTCGTCGTCGAACTGGCGTTGGCCGGGCACCAGGGCACGAGCGTTCTGGTGGCTCGCGATCACCGGGCCCTCCCATAGATCGAGCGCCTCCCAGAAGCTCTGGTCGGCCAGGTGGGTCAGGTCCAGGATCATGCCTACCTCCGCCATGGCGCGGAGCAGATCGGGGCCGGACTCCTTGAGGCCGCCCTCGGTGCCGGTGCCGTGCGCGTAGGTGCTGTCCATGTAGTGCGTCATGCCCAGCACGCGCAGCCCGTCGCCCAGCAGGTTCAGGCCCAGCACGGCCAGCACGATGAAGATGCCGGGGAAGTAGCTCATCCAGGGAGCGACGTAGAGGTAGCGCTTGGCGTCGGAGAGCATGTTGCCCCAGCTGGCGGTGGGCGGCTGGATTCCGGCGCCGACGAAGCTGACGCCGGCCTCGGAGAGGACGGCGACGCCCAGGATGAAGGTGCTCTGCACGATCAGCGGCGCCAGCGAGTTGGGCACCACGTGCCACACGAGGACGCGCAGGTCGCGTGCGCCGCTGGCACGCGCAGCACCGATGTAGTCGAACTCCTTGATCGACAGCACCACCCCGCGCACGATGCGCGCGGTCGACGGCGCCTGCGTGACGGTCAACGCCACGATGACGTTGTTCTCGTTCGGCCCCAGCGCCGCTAGGATCGCGATCGCGAGGAAGATCGAGGGGAACGCCATCAGGCCGTCCATGGTCCGCATCAACAGCCCGTCCAGCCAGCGGTAGAAGCCGGCGGCAACCCCGATGATCAGTCCGAACAGGGTGGTGAGCGCCACCACCGCGTAGCCGACGCGCACGGACACGCGCGACCCGTAGATGGCGCGACTGTAGATGTCGCGGCCGGATGCATCGGTGCCCATCCAGTGTTCGGCGCTCGGAGCTTGCAGCCGTTCGCGCACGTTGGTGCGGAGCGGGCGTGGAGGGGGCGTCAGTCATAGCGGATCCTCGGATCGGTCACGGCGTACATCATGTCGACCAGCAGATTCACGATGATCGTGAGGCCGGCGATGAGGATCAGGGCGCCCTGGATGACCGGATAGTCGCGCCGCAGCACGGAATCGACCACCAGGCGGGCCCACGCCGGGGAAGTTGAACACCAGCTCGACCACCAGGCTGCCGGAGATGAGCGATACGGCGGCCAGACCGATGACGGTCAGGATCGGGTTGAAGGCGTTCCAGAGCGCGTGGCGGTAGTTCACGTCGCGCTCGGAGACGCCCTTGGCGCGGGCGGTGCGGATGTAGTCCTGCCGCAGCACCTCCAGCATGCCCGAACGCGTCATGCGGGCGATCAGGGCGGCGGCGGAGTAGCCGAGGGCGATCGAGGGCAGCACCAGGCTGTTCAGGCTGCCGACGAAGTCGTTCTCGGGTCGCACGGACCCTTGGGCCGGCATCCAGCCGAGCGTGACGGAGAACAGCTGGATCAGCAACAGCCCGAGCCAGAAGCTGGGCGTCGCGACGCCCAGCAGCACGAAGATCGTGGCGAAACGGTCGAGGGCGCTGTCCTGCTTGATGGCCGAGAGGATGCCGATGGGGAGCGCGATGATCAACGCGAGCAAGAGACTCGAGAGCGCAAGATAGAGGGTCGGCGGAAACGAACGGGCGAACATCTCCCGCACCGGTCGCTGCTCGTGGAACGACTGGCCCAGATCGCCCTGCAGGACGCCGCCGAACCAGTTCACGAACTGTATGCCGATCGGTTGGTCCAGCCCCAGGCGCGCGCGGATCCGATCGGCTTCCGCGGCGGGCGCGTCGGGATCCAGGAAGAAGTCGGCTGGATCGCCGGGGGTGAGATGCACCAGCAAGAAGGCGGCAACGCCGACGATGAGGATCGTGGGGATCGTGGCGATCAGCCGCTTGAGGATGAAGGTCGTCAAGGTGGCTCCTGGCGGAGGTCGAGCGACGCACCTTGGTCGCGCCGCGACGAAACGGTGAGGTGGGGACCGAGTCCGTCGCGCACCGGG
>JBBDSD010000306.1:0-3818 GCA_040905065.1 Trueperaceae bacterium
GACCGGGGCGCCGCGGGCGCGACCCGCGTCACCGACGTGACCGACGAGGCGGACGTGGCCGCCCTGATGGACCTGGCGATCGACCGCTTCGGCGCCGTGCACGTGGTGGTGCCGTGTGCCGGCATCTTCCGCGACGCCTTCACCGTGCGCGTGAAGGAGGGACGCGTGGCGCGCACGATGAGCGCCGAGCAGTTCCGCAGCGTGATCGACGTGAACCTGACCGGCACCTTCCTGACGCTGCGCGAGGCGCTGGTCCGGATGATCGACGGTGGGCACGCCGGCGTGCTGTTCACCGTGTCGTCGATCAACAAGGCGGGCGAGTTGGGCCAGATCAACTACGCCGCCAGCAAGGCGGCCGTGGCGATGTGGCCGAAGCTGCTGGCCGGCGAACTGCACGCGCAGGGCGTGCACGCAATCCGCGTGGTGGGCATCGCGCCCGGCTACGTGGCCACGCCGATCCTGGACGGCATGCCGGACGGTGCCCGCGCCAAGCTGCTGGAGCAGGTCCCGATCCAGCGCCTGATCCGACCGGACGAGATCACGGCCACCCTGCTGCACGTGGTCGCCAACGACGCGATCCACGCGACCACGCTGGAGGTGGCGGGCGGCGCCATCGCCCGCGGCCTGCCCAAGTAGCGTCCTCAGGCGACGTCCTCGAGGTGCCGAAGCCGGTGCCGCCGCGGACCTCCCTCGACCAGGACCGCATCGATCCGCATGCGGGGCAGGTCGGGCAGGCGCAGCGCGCGTCCGTGCCGGTGCACCCAGGCGCGCGCCGAGCGCCGCAAGCGCCGACGCTTGCCGCGATGAATCGTCTCGGCCGGCGTGCCGTAGCGCGCTCCGGTGCGCTGCCGAACCTCGACCACCACCACGGTGCGCCCGTCCAACATCACCAGGTCCAGCTCGCCGCCCGGCACGACGGCGTCGCGGGCCAGGCAGCGCCAGCCACGCCGCTCCAGGTGGCGGCGGGCGACCGCTTCCGCCCAGTGGCGCGGCGGTAGGGAATCGTCGCGGTCCATGCACCCACGATGCCGCGACGCGCGCGGCCGCGGGCCGGGCGCAAGGGTGCAGGCCGCCCGGCGCACCTACGAGCGCCGGAGCGATCCGGTGCGAGGCCCCCCCAGCCTCGGTGCGGATCGGGTCTCAGCCAGGCTCGATCGCGATCGGCTCGGCGTCCGCCCAGAGGCCTTCCAGGTCGTAGAACTCGCGCGCTTCGGAACTCATCAGGTGCACCACCACGCCGCCGTAGTCCATCAGCACCCAGCGGCTGGAGGGGGCCTCGATCCCGCGAGGCGGACGGTCGTGCGCCTTCATCGTCTCGCGCACGGCGTCCTCGAGCGCCTGGATCTGCGGTTGCGACTCGGCGGTCGCGATCACGAACGCGTCGACCGAGGCGGACAGGCCGCTCAGGTCGAGGGTGCGGATGTCGACGGCGCGCTTGTCGTCCAACGCGTCCACGATCCACTGCAGTTCGGGAAGGTGCGGCGGGGGGCCCGCCTGGGCGTCGCTGTGGGTGTCGCTGTGGGCGTCGCTGTGGGCGTCGCTATGGGCGTCGCTGTGGGCGTCGCTGTCGGCGCGGGGGCCGTCGGTCATCGGTCGGGACTCGGGATCGGGCAAGGTCAGTCCTCTCGGGACGGCGTTGCGGGTCCGGTGGGAACCGCCAGGGGATCGGACGCGGTCGCGTCGTCCGGTACGGGCGTCGGTCGGTAGAGCGCGCGTGCGGCGCCGATCGGCGTGCGCTGCACGGCGTCGGAGCCGAGGATCAGTTCCAGGTCCACCTCGCGCCCGTCGTGCCGCTCCAGCGTGTCGACCTGCTGCTTGCCGGCGCCAAGCAGGCTGGTGTAGTAGTCGGCATCGCTCCAGTGCGGCACCGTCGCCAGGATCCGCGTCGAGCCCGGCTCGAAGCTGGCTTCGCGCAGCGAGATCCGGTCCTCCGGCACGCCCAGGCCGATCAGGCGATCGCGATACCAGGCGCCGGTCCCCTCCTCGCCGCTGCGGTCGCTGATCAACAGGGTGGCGTCGGGTGCCCCTGCGAACGAGCGGGCGGTGCCACCGAACGTGTCGGCCAGGAACGTCTCGACCGTGCGCGGATCGGCGATGAGGCCCTGCGCACCGCTGCGTTCCACCTCGACGGTCGGGAGCGTGGCGGCGCGCAGTTCCAGGCCCCGGGCGTGCGGTAGCAGTTCGCGGATCAGGCCCAGCGACACGTTGGTCTCGACCCGATCGACGTAGGTCGAGACCAGCTCCGGCAGGATGCCGACGGCCCGGACGTGGAGCTGCTGCAGTTTGGCGGCCATGGCGTACGCCAGGCGCTTCACGTTCTCGATCCGGTCGATGTCGCCGCGTCGGAACTGGCGGTAGCGCAGGAACTCGCTGGCGGCCTGCCCGTCCAGCACCTGCGGGCCGGGCTGGAAGTCGATCGTCAGGCCGCCGGCCACGTCGCGGTAGTACATCCGTTCCGGCACGTTGACCTCGACCCCGCCGAGCGCGTCCACGACGTCCTGGAAGATTTCCAGGTCGAGGATCGCGTAGTAGTCGATCGGCACGCCCAGGACGCTCTCTAGCGCCTCCATCAGGCCGTCCGGGCCCTGCCGCGCCAGCACGCCGTTGATGCGGCGCGTTCCGTCCCCGATGAACAGGTCGCGCGGGATGGCGATCATGGTCACGTCGGAGTCGACCACGCTGACGTACAGGATCGTGTCGGTGTTCGTGCCGCGCACCGAGGTGGGGGCGTCGCTGCGCCACCCCACGATCTCGCCGCCGGCCCCGTAGATCGGTTCGGCGTGGCCCTCGCCGATCAGGATGTCGCGCCCGGCGACCACGAAGTTGGCGATCACGCGCGCGTCCTCGGCGACGCCCAGCAGCTCGCGCTGCTGCACGCCCAGCTCGGTGCGGGGCGCGTCGCGATTCAGCCAGAAGCCGGCCAGGCCGGCGCAGGCCAGCACCAAGCCGGCCAACGTCAGCAGGCGCGCCTGCAGGCGGGCGTTACGAGGGGTCCGGAGCCAGCGAATCGTGCACCTCGAGGGTGGTGGGATGGACCGACTTGCCGCAGGAGCGCAGGTAGTCCACCTTGCTGCGGACCGCCTTGCGGTACGCGGCCCCGAGATCCCGGAAGGCGAGCTCGCGCACGTCGTGATTCACGCCCCGGCCCGGTTCGGACACGTCGGCCACGTAGACGGCCATCCCGACCCGGTCGCCGGGCCGGACGCCAGCCACGTGCCCTTCGATGGCGGCCAGCACCCGCGGATCGTGCACGCCCCAGCCTTCGGCCAGCACGCGCGCGGCACGCCCGTGCAGCATCATCGGATGCCCGCGTTCCGCGTCGGTCCGGGGCGGGGCGAGCTCCAGCAGACGCTCGTCCGGCAAGTCGCGCGCGGCGTCGTGCAGGATGCCGGCCAGGGCCGTGGCCCGGACCTCGTCCTCACGGAAGCCGTTGGCGCGAGCGATCGCCTCCGCCAGGTCGGCGACGCGCACGATGTGGCGCCAGCGGTCCGGCGCCACGCGATCCCGCACGCGCCGGCACCAGGGGGCCACGCTGGAGCGCGCGCAGGGACCGTCTCCTTGGAAGATCGCTTCGTTGACCATGCTCCCCTCGGAGCGGCGCATCGCCGCATCGGACGACGTGGGCCGCAGCCCGCTCGTCGACCCACGGAACCTCCCAAAAACCGTACCACGACGGCGTTCACGGTCCGTCGCCCGGATCGTCCGCCAGGTCGCCCCCCGGATCGCCGCCCGGATCGTCGCGGCCGTAGGCGGTTTCCGCCACCCCGCCGTCGCGGGCCCGCTCCGCCGCCTCACGCCGGCCCGCATCGCCCTTCGCC
>JBBDSD010000306.1:3828-4740 GCA_040905065.1 Trueperaceae bacterium
CTCGTCGAAGTACTCGAACGCCGCGTCGCCGATCCAGACGTCGTCGCCGTCCTGCGCACCCGCGCGCCGCAACGCCTTGGAGAGCCCGAACCGCTCGAAGTGCCGCTGCAGGTAGTCGACCGCTTCGGCGTTCTTCGGGTCGAACCGCTCGACCAACGCCTCCGCCTGCGCCCCGGTCACCAGCCAACCGCTGCCGTCCGCGAGGCGCTTGACGCGGACCGGATCGGTCTCGACCACGGTCGGTCCGACCGCCTGCGGACGCAACGCCGGCCGTTCCGGCATCAGTGCGAACAGCGCCTCGCGGACCTGATCCAGGCCGCGCCCCTCCAGCGACGACGCAGGCACGACCGGCAGGCCGGCTTCGGCCAGGTCGTGCACGGCCGCCTCGATCTCTTCATCGGCAGCCAGGTCGATCTTGTGCAGCACCACCAGGCCGGGCAGGTCCAACAGCGTGGGATCGAAGGCGCCGACCTCGTGCTGCAGCAGCCGCAGCGCGGCCGGGGGGTCGCCTGCGATGTCGAGCACCCACACCAGCAGCCGCGTGCGGCTCACGTGCCGCAAGAAGTCGTGGCCCAGGCCCTTGCCTTCGTGCGCCCCCTCGATCAGGCCCGGCACGTCCGCCAGCGTCAGACGCTGCAGGGGACCGTCGCCGCGCTCGACGATCCCCAGATTCGGCGTCAGCGTGGTGAACGGGTAGTCGGCGACCTGCGGTCGGGCGTTGGACAACGCCGCCAGCAGGCTGGACTTGCCGGCGTTCGGGTAGCCGACCAGGCCGGCGTCGGCCAGGGTACGGAGCTCCAGCCGCAGGCGCCGCCGCGTCCCGGCGCCGCCGTACTCCGCGAAGCGGGGCGCGCGCCGGGACGAGCTGGCGAAGCTGGCGTTGCCGCGCCCGCCTTCGCCCCCAGCGGCCAC
>JBBDSD010000307.1:0-4737 GCA_040905065.1 Trueperaceae bacterium
ACGAGCGCGGATCAGGCGCAGGCGACGCGCCGGTCGTCGGGGGAACGCTTGTGGAGGTACATGCGCCGGTCGGCGACGCGCAGCAGGTCGTGGCCGGTGCGCGCGTCGGCCGGGAACGATGCGGTCCCGACGTGCGCCACCAGCCGGTGCGAACCCTCCTGCACGGACTCCAGCGCGTCGATTAGGCGCTTCGCGGTACGGCCGGCGTCGCCGTCTCCCTGCTGCGGGAGCAGGACCAGGAACTCGTCTCCGCCCCAGCGCGCGACCACGTCGCCGGCCCGCACGGCGCCGTCCAGGGCGCGGGCCGCGCTGCGCAGCGCTCGGTCGCCCGCGGCGTGCCCCGACACGTCGTTGATCTCCTTGAAGCCGCCCAGGTCGATCGAGGCGACCGACAGGGGCTGACCTGCACGTGCGGCCCGCGCCAGGGCACGGTTCAGTTCGAGTTCCGCCCCGCGACGGTTCAGGAGTCCGGTCAGCGCATCGGTGATCGCCTGTTGCCGCACGCGGTCCCGGTCCAACGCCACGCGAAGCAGGGCGCTAGCGGTCAGCGACCACTGCCGCGCGATGCGGACCGAGTCGCGGCCGAAGGCGTCCGCGCGCGTGACCGAATGCAGCACCAGCAACGCTCGGACGGCACCGTCGATCCGGACCGGCACCGTCAGGTCGGCCCGCACCCGCGCCAGCGACGGATCCAGGCCGTGAGGACGGCGCAGGCCGGCGCGACGCGCCATCGCCAGGTAGCGGTCGCCTTCGGGACGGAGCACGCGCGGCGCGGCGTCGCCCCACGCCTCGGTGCCAGGTGCGTACCAGGCGCGTGCGTCGGCGTCGGCGACGTGCACGCCGTCCAGCGTGCCCTGCTCGTAGCCCCAGGTGGCCCGGAACGCGAACGGTGCGTCCTCGTCGTCGCGAACCAGCAGCGAACCGGAGTCGGTTCCGGGGACGGAGATCGCGGCGGTTTCCAGCAGCAGCGGGTGCAGGGCGCTCAACGGCAGGTCGGGCAGACGCTCCTGCAACGACACGAGCCGGTCGTCCACCTCGGTGGTGGCGGTCAGCTCGAGGGCGGTGGCGACCGCAGGGGCGACCGCGCGGACCAGCGCCAGATCGCCGTCGAACGGCGGAGCCGACTCGGGATAGGCGAGCACCAGCACCCAGCGATGCGCGTCCCGGCGGCCCAGCGGCACCAGGCTCAGGTGTGGATCGATCGGCAGGTCGGGGACGGCGGCGTCCGACTCGGCGTACGACGCCACGAACTCCGGTCGTCCGTGCAGCAGCACCCGCCAGGCGAACCCCTGACCGCGGGGAATGCCGTCCGCCAGCACCTCGCGTCGCTCGTCGGCGCCCTCGCCGACGTCGGCCAGCACGTGCAGGCGGCCGCCACGATCGACCAGGATCGCGCCGGACGACGCTCCGGCTGCCGGCACCAGGTGCGCGAGCGCCGCCGCCGCGACCTCTTCGCTTCCTTCGGCGACGGCTGGAAGGTCGGACAGCGTGGCGGTGAGGCGCGCCGTGGCGGTGGCCTGACGCTCGCGCAGCCGAGCGGCGATCCCTTGTGCCAGGTCGCGCAGCTTGGCGCGTTCCGCCTTGCTCCACGCTTCTTGGCGCGCGACCCGCACGACCTTGCGGACGCCGCCGGTGCACACGATCGGCAAGATCGCGACCTGGCCTCGGACGGTTCCGGCGGCGTCGATCACGTCGTGCACCTGCATCACGGGATCACGGAAGCACCGCGCGACCGCGGGACCGTCGGTCGCATCCGGCAACCAGGCCGGCGCAGCGGCGTCCCGCTCTGGGAGCGGGCGCGGGTCGACGGCTCGCATGCCGGTGGGCCCATCGACCACGACGTCCATCCACGCGTCCGGCCAACGCCGCGTCAGCGCACGCTGCGCGCGCTCCCAGACGTCGTCCCGCCTCCCATCGGCCGGGAGGCCTTCGAACGGATGCTCCTTGTTCCAACGCCACTCCACCATCGGCTCCTCGTCGCGACTTCGGGTCGCTCGCTGCGCGAGACCGCTCCCGCTTCGAGGGAATCGTGGCACGCAATGGCTCCCGAATCTCTTACCCAGCGCACGCACGGCCCGGGCGTCGGACGCCGCAGCGACCTCAGGGCCGGACGCCGGACCAGACCTCCAGGAAGCGCGTGGTGGCCAGGGTGCCGCGGTGCAGGTCGCGGATGCGCAGGTGCTCGTTCGGGCCGTGGATACGGCTTCCGGGGTAGCCGCAGCCGATGCCGACGATCGGCACGCCCAAGCCGACCACGAACGGGTGGGCCGGCCCGGATCCGGGGCTGTTCGGCAGCACCGCCGGTGCTTGGCCGTACACCTCGCTCAGGGCCTGGACCGCGTGCCCGAAGATCGGGTCGCTCAGGTCGGAGCGCGCGGCCGGCTCGGCGTGCTGCAGCGGGATCACCTGGACGTCGCTGAAGCCGTGCCGCTCCAGATGCCGCTCCAGCGCCGTACGAACCGCCAGGGGGTCCTGCCCCGGCACCAGGCGCAGGTCCAGCTTGGCGGTCGCCTCGCACGGCAGCACCGTCTTGGCGCCCTCGCCGCCGTAACCGGCGTGGACGCCGTTCACGTTCAGGGTGGGTTCCAGGTAGAGGGCCCGCTTCCAGGCGTTCCCGCGCAGGCCGCCCTGCCAAGCCCGTACGCCGAAGACGGAGCGGAGCTCCTCCTCTTCGCCTGGGAGCGCGTCGACGTACGCCAGCGCGCGCTCGGAGGGCGCCTCCATCCCGTCGCGGAAGCCGTCGATGGCGACGGTGCCGTCGGCGTCGCGCAGGCTGGCGACGGCGGCACTCATGCGCCAGGCGGCGTCGTCGGCCACGCTGCCGAAGCTGGAGTGCAGGTCGCGGTCGGCGGTGCGGACGTGCAGCTCGACCGTGAGGATGCCCTTCATGCCGGCGTAGGTGACCGGCCGGTCCTGGGCGTCCACGCTTCCGAACTCCCAGAGGCAGCCGTCGGCACGGAGGTCTTGCGCGTGGTCGCGCACGTAGGCGGGTAGGTGGGGACTGCCGATCTCCTCCTCGCCCTCGATCAGGAAGGCGACGCCGAACGGCAGTTCGCCGTGGCGTTCGCGGAAGAGGCGCAGTGCCGCCAGGCGGGACACCAGCTCGCCCTTGTCGTCGGCCGCGCCGCGACCGTACAGAGCGCCGTCGCGCTCGGTGAGGTCGAACGGTGGCGAGTCCCAGGCGTCCAGCGGATCCTCCGGCTGGACGTCGTAGTGGTTGTACAGCAGCAGCGTCGGGGCGCCCGGCACCTCGTGGCGGGCGTGCACGACGGGCGCGCCCCCGGTGTCGTGCAGGACCGGCGCGAAGCCGTCCTCGCGCAACAGAGCGGCGACGGCGTCGGCGGTCTCGGGGATGGCGCGTCCGTCGGCGGCGACCGACGGCAGCGCCACCAGGCGCTGCAGCCGGTCGACCGCCGAATCGTACACGTGCCGCGGCAGCGCGGCGTCGCTCACCGCGGCTGGGCGTCGAACATCCACAGACGCTCGTCGGTGCGCGGCGTCCAGGCCACGTCGTCCGACACGCCGTACAGGTCCTGCGGCTTGTACAGGAACAGGGCGTGCGCGCGCTCGCTCATGAGCGCCAACGCGTCGCTGTACGCCTCCTGGCGTTCGCCGCGATCGACGGTGCTGCGGCCCGCGTCCAGCAGCGCGTCCAACTCCGGATCGGAGGTGTAGGAGAGCAACTCGTCGGTGCGCAGCAGCGACGGCAGGATGAAGTCGGCGTCCAGCGGTGCGTTGCCCCAGCCGATCAGGTACAGGTCCGGCGCGTTTCCGCTGAACAGGTCGCCGACGTAGGCGCCGTACTCGCGGATCTCCAGGTTCACGTCGATCCCGACGGCGCTGAGCTGCTCGGCCACGGCCTGCGCGACGGCGGCGTCGCCGACGTAGCGGCCGTTAGGGCTCTGCAGCGTGACCGAGAGGCCCTCGGCCCAGCCGGCCTCGTCCAGGAGCTCGCGCGCGGCGTCCGGATCGTACGGGAACGGGGAGTAGGCCGGGTCGTACCCGAAGTCGACCTCGGTCAGGAAGGTGGTGGTGGGCGTACCGCGACCGTCCAGGATCCCGTCGATGATCGCGTCCACGTCGACCGCCAGGTTCAGCGCGCGACGGACGCGGGGGTCCTGCAGCGCTTCGTGCCCGGCGACGGAGTTGATGCCGACGTAGATGGCGCGCGCGCCGTCGACGGCGGCCAGCGACACGCCGGAGGCAGCCTCCAGCACCGGCGCCAGCGACGGCGGGACCTGCGTCACGATCTGCGCTTCGCCGGCCTGCAGGGCGGAGACGCGGGTGATCGCCTCGGGTGCCGGCCGGAAGGTCAGCGCGTCGATGGCGGGCGCGCCGCGCCAGTGGTCTTCGAACGCGGACAGGCGCAACTGCACGTCGCGCTGCCACGACTCGAACCGGAACGGGCCGGTGCCGATCGGGTTGCGCGCGAACCGGTCCGCGGCCGCTTCGTCGGCGAAGGCGTGCGGCGGCACGATCAGCAGCTCGCTGAAGTAGTGCTCGGCCAGCGGCATCGGCCGCTCGGTGTGGATCCGAAACGACGCATCGCCGGTGATCTCGACCGATTCGATGAAGGTGAAGCCGCCGCGGATGGGGGATTCGGTCGCTTCGTCCACGATCCGCTCGACGGTGAACGCCACCGCGTCGGGCGTGAGCGCGGTGCCGTCGTGGAAGGTCACGCCCTCGCGCAGCTCGAACGCCCAGGTGGTCGTATCGATCGCTTCCCAGCTCTCGGCC
>JBBDSD010000308.1:0-4707 GCA_040905065.1 Trueperaceae bacterium
GGGGGGGCGGGTGGTACCATCGCGCTCCGATGCCGACGCCCGCCCCCAAGGCCCGACCGCGCCGGGAACGGGCGATGCTGCTGCTGCAGCCGGTCGCCGACCGGCTGGTCGCCTGGCTTGCGCCCACGGGATGCAACCCGCTCTGGATCGTCGCGCTGCACGGCCTGGCGGGCGTGAGCGCTGCGGGCCTGGTGGCGTGGGGCGCCACCGCACCGGACGGGCCCGGACGCGCTTGGGCGGTCGCCGCCGCTCTGCTGCTGGTCCGCGCCCTGTTGGACAACGTCGACGGGGGACTGGCGCGCGCCACCGGCCGGGTGACGCGCACCGGCCGCTACCTGGACACGCTCACCGACCTGATCGTGAACCTGGCCCTGTTCGCAGCGCTGGCTACGGTGGTTCCCTGGGGGATGGCCGCCGTCGCCTTCGCCCTGAACACCGTCACCCTGTCGCTGGACGCGAACATGGAACGCCTGTACCGCGTCCCGCGCACGGTGCCGGACCGCGGCCGCAGCGAACCGGTCGACGACGGTCCCCGCTGGCTCCTGCGCGCGACCCGGGGCCTGTACGACGCCGTGCTGGCGCCGCAGGACCGCTGGATCGAGCGCGCCGACCGGGCGCTGTTCCGGCGTCTGGAGGGCCGACCGTACGCCCGCGCGCCGCTGGACCGGCGGCTGGCCTGGTCCGATCTGTTCTCGACCGCTTCGCTGGTCGACCTGGGCCTCAGCACGCAATCGCTGATCGCCGCGGGTCTGCTGCTGGCCGGTTGGCCGCAGGCGGTCCCCGTCCTGGTCCTGCTCGGCTTTGCGTGGGCCGTGACGGCGCAGGGCCTGCGGATCGTGCGGTATCGGGCGTACCGGCGCAGCGACGACGGGCCGGACGGCTTGGCCGGCGGACGCGCCCACCCCGACACCGGGCCGAGAGGCCCGTCACGATGAGCGATTCCACCGTGCCCACCCGGTCGACCGCATCGCCCCCGCCGGCGCGTGCCACCGTGGGCGCGCTGCTGGTCGACCCCGCCGGTCGCAGCCTGTTCGTGCGTACCGCCAAGTGGCGGGGTCGCTGGGGCGTGCCCGGCGGCAAGATCGAACCCGGCGAGACGATCGCCGACGCGGTGCGGCGCGAGGTGCACGAAGAGACCGGACTGGCCGCCTTCGACCTGCGTTGGGCCCCGACGCTGCAGGCCGTGCGCTCCCCCGCCTTCGCGCACGATGCCCACTTCGTGCTGCTGAACCTGGTGGCCCGCAGTGACGGCGGCGCCGTGCGTCTGAACCACGAGGCCAGCGAGGCGCGCTGGTGCCGACCCGTCGATGCGCTGCTCGGCCTGGACCTGAACCGGCCCACCCGCGCGCTGGTGCTGCACTACCTGAGCCACGGGCACGCTGGACCCGCGGTTCGCGAGGGGGACGACGCGTGAAGGGCGCAGCGCTGGTGACCGGATCGGCGCGCGGCATCGGGCGCGCCCTGACGTTGCGCTTGGCGTCGCTCGGGTACGACGTCGCGGTGCACTACCGCTCCAGCGAGGACGCGGCGCAGGGGGTGGCGGAGCAGGCGCGCGCCCACGGGGTGCGCGCCGCCGTGATGCGGGCCGACGTCACCGACCGAATGCAGGCGGAGGCGCTGGTCGACCGCGCGCACGACGCCTTCGGGCGGCTGGACGTGGTGGTCAACAACGTCGGGGCGTACCACCACGGTCCCCTCGAGGAGCTGGAGCCGGAGGCGTGGCACGCGATGCTGGACAGCAACCTGCACGCCACCTTCTACGTCTGTCGGCGGGCGGTACCGTTGCTGCGCGAGAGTCCCCGTGGCCGGATCGTGAACGTCGGCTATGCGGGGTCGGAGACGGTCTCGGCCCGGCCGGGCATCGTGGCGTACCAGATCGCCAAGACCGCGGTGCTGCTGTACAGCAAGGCGTTGGCGCAGGAGGAAGCGAAGCACGGGACGACCGTGAACGTGCTGGCGCCGGGCGTGATCGAGAACAGCGTCACGAAGCCGTTGCGCGAGATCCCGGCCGGCCGGGTGGGCACGCTCTCCGAGATGGCCTCGGCCCTCGCCTACCTGGTGTCGGACGAGGCGCGCTACGTCACCGGCGCCTTCTTGCCGGTGGCGGGCGGCTGGAACGCGTGAGCGAGAGGGCGCCATGCGACCGGCGCCCGGTGGCGTGGATCAATCGCCTCGCGCCGGTCGCGGCCGCGTACGATCCCCTCTGGCGCGCCCGCAGCGTGCGGATCCTGACGCGGGGCGGGTTCGACGTGGACCGCGAGATCGATCTGTCGCTCCGTTGGACCGCGCCGCCGGAAGGGGGCCGCTGGTTGGACGTCGGCTGCGGCTCGGGCTTCTCGTTGCGGGCCGTGCACGTTCGCAGGCCGGATCTGGAGCTGCACGGGATCGACGCCAGTCCCGCCTTCGTGCGGGTGGCGAAGCGGAGGGCGCGACGTACCGGCGTGCCGTCCACGTTCGCGCTGGCGACCGCCGAACGTCTTCCCTGTCCCGACGCCAGCTTCGACGTGGTGACCTGCACCGGCACGCCGAACGAACTGAGGGATCCGAGCGCCGCCCTTCGCGAGACGGCGCGCGTGCTGCGACCGGGCGGGCACGCGTTCTGGATGGCGATCCTCCCGGCGGACGGAGCGCTCGGCGCGATCGCGCGTGCACCGGCCCGTGCGGCCGGCATCCGCTTCCCGACCGCCGAGGCGTGGGTGGCGGACGCCGAACGGGCCGGCCTGCGCTTCGTGCGCGCGGAGCGACGCGCGCCCCTGTGGCTGGCGGCGTTCGTCCGTCCGGACGCCTGAGCGGCGCGGAACCGGGCTCAGTCGTCGTCGAGCGTGAACCCTGGATCGTCCGTGTCGCGCGCCAGGTCGAAGATCCCGCCGGCCGAGCGCAGGTTCACCACCACGTCGTCCAGCCGCTCCAAGGTGGGCAGTCGGAAGAGCGACACGCCCTCCTCCGGACGCATCACGCGCACGTCGTGCATCGCCTGGAACGGCTTGCGACCCATCGCGTCCATGAGGAAGTCGCTGGTGCGTTGGTTCGGGCGCAGCATGAGCCGGCCGGTGAGGACGTAACTGGTGTAGACCAGGTACACCTGGCGTTCCTCGTGCGGCATGCTCGGATCCGGCCGGTTCGTGATGCCACCGGCGAGCCAGGCGATCTGTTCCTTCGGCACGGCGGCGAACTCGGTCTCGTACCGAAAATCCTGACGCTTGGGCGGAAACTCGATCCCGCTGGCGTACATCGAGCAGTGCGTCATCGATAGGTGCGGCCGATCGTCGGCGTTCAGGAACTCCGACGTCCCTCGGCCGGGCGGCATGTGGAGACGGCCGATGATCCGGAACTGCGTAGTGTGGACGCGGGCCTCGGTCGGTTCGACGTTCTTGTAGAACACGCCTTATTCGTAGCACGTTCGTCTCGGTCGCGAAGCCTTTCGAGCCGAAAGGTGCGCGGAGAGGGACGAACCACGGCGCGCGACGGCGTCGCCAGCGCACGGCGATAGAATGCCCGGCATGACCAGGACCCTGTTCGGGACGGACGGCGTGCGCGGCGTCGCCGGCCGAGACCCGATGCGTGCCGAGACCGCCTTCGCGCTCGGCCGCGCCACCACCGAACGGCTGCGCGAGCGGCTCGAACGCGCCCCCCGCCTACTGATCGGCATGGACACGCGCCGAAGCGGACCGATGCTGGCGTACGCCTTCGCCTCCGGCGCGATGGCCCGCGGCGCGCACGTCACCTGGGCGGGCGTGATTCCGACGCCGGGCGTGGCGTTCCTCACCGGCCGCTTGGAGGCGGACGCCGGCGTGGTCGTATCGGCCAGCCACAATCCGTTCGAGGACAACGGCATCAAGATCTTCGGCGCAGGCGGCCGCAAGCTTCCCGACGGGGAGGAGCTCACCATCGAAGCGTGGTTGTCGCGCACCACCGAGGACGAACCCGGCCGCACCGGTGACGAGATCGGAACCTTCGATGCCCACCCGAGCGACGACGGTGCCTACGCCGCCTTCCTCCTGACCCACGCGCCCTACCTGGACGGTCTGCGCGTGGGCCTGGACTGCGCCAACGGCGCCGCCAGCCGGCTGGCGCCCGCGCGGGTCGAGAAGATCGGCGCGCGCCTGCAGACCATCCACGACCGACCGGACGGCGTGAACATCAACCGGGACTGCGGCTCGACGCATCCGGACGCGATCCGCGCGTTCGTGACGAAGCACGGCCTGGACGTAGGCGTGACGTTCGACGGCGACGCCGACCGCGCCCTTCTGGTCGATCGTCGTGGTCGCCTGGTGACCGGCGATCACATGCTGGCGATCGTCGCTTCGGTGCGGCACGACCGCGAACTGGTCGCGACCGTGATGACGAACCTCGGCATCGAGCGCTGGCTGCAAGGTCGCGGCGTGACGGTGCACCGCACCCAGGTCGGCGACCGCTACGTGCTGCAGGAGTTGCACCGGCGCGGCCTGCGCCTAGGGGGCGAAGCGTCCGGTCATCTCCTGTTTCTCGACAAGGCACCTACCGGAGACGGACTGCTCACGGCGTTGCAGGTCCTGGCCGCCGTCCGCGCCTCGAACCGGTCGCTGGAGGCGTGGATGGACGACATTCCGACCTACCCGCAGCTGCTGCGCAACGTGCCGGTCGCCGCGGACCAGAGGTCCCGCGTCGCCGTGGATCCCGACGTGTCGCGGGCGGTACGGGACGCCGAAGCGGACCTGGGCGAGGACG
>JBBDSD010000309.1:0-4693 GCA_040905065.1 Trueperaceae bacterium
ATCCGGTCGCCAGCAGGGCGGTGACGCCCGTCTCCGACGGGTTCCGCGCCTCGTCGTGCTCCGCCTCCGCTCGGTCCGTCGCCTCGTCCGCCTCCCCCTCCGTCGGCACGGCGAGGACCGGAACGGCGTCGCGCCGCGCCCTGCTGCGCACGGCCGCGATCGCGGCGGCGCCGGCGCCCTCCAGCACCAACCGATGCCGCTCGAACGCGAAGCGCATGGCGTCGGCCAGATCGGCCTCGTCGACCTGCACCGTGGCGTGCACCCAGCGCCGCACCATCCGCACGGTGTAGCGATTGTGGCTCCCGAGCCCGCCCTGCAAACTGTCGGCCAGCGTGTCCGCTTGCGGCGTGGGCACGACGCAACCGGCGCGAAGCGCTTCGATCATGGCCGCACCGTTGCGCGGCGACACGCCGATCACGCGTACCTTGGGGCGGACGCTGCGGATCGCCATCGCCACGCCCGCGATCAGGCCGCCGCCGGACAGCGGCACGATCACCGTGTCCAGGTCGGGCACGGCGTCCAGCAGCTCCAGCCCCAAGGTGCCCTGCCCAGCAATCACGTCGGGATGATCGAACGGGGGGATCCAGGCCGCGCCGGTCGCGTCGGCGTGCTCGCGCGCGTGCGCCTCCGCCTCGTCCTGTTCCGCGCCGATCACGTGCAGCTCGGCGCCCGCCCGCTCGAGGACAGTGCGCTTTCCGGCAGGCACCCGTTCCGAGACGAAGACGGTGGCGCGAGCGCCCAGCAGACGGGCGGCATGGGCGACGGCCCGCCCGTGATTGCCCGTGGACACCGCCACCACCCCGGCCGCGCGGCGCTCGGGGGTCAGGGCCGAGATCGCCGCGGGCGCGCCGCGCAGCTAGAACGCGCCCGTCGCCTGGACCGTGTCGTCCGCGATCACGAAGCGTCCGGCACGTCCCGTGCCGAGCGAGCTCGGCACGATGCGTAGGGCAGCGACCGCCTCGCGGATGCGAGCGCGGGCGCGCCAAACGTCGGCCAGATCGGGCAGGTGGTCGAGCCGGTCGTCGCTACGGTGCACGGTCTCAGTGCTCCAGGACCGCCTTGAGGAACGACTGCGTCCGCGGGTTCTCCGGTTCGCTGAAGATCTTCTCCGGCCGGCCCTCCTCCTCCACGCGTCCGGCGTCGAAGAACACCACCCTGTCGGCCACGTCGCGCGCGAACTGCATCTCGTGCGTGACGATCAGCATCGCCATGTCGGTGTCGCGCGCCAGGTCCCGGAGGATCCCCAGCACCTCGCCCACCAGCTCGGGGTCGAGGGCGCTGGTGACCTCGTCGAACAGCATCACCTTCGGTTTCATGGCCAGCGCCCTTGCGATGGCGACGCGCTGCTTCTGCCCGCCGGAGAGCTGGGACGGGTACTGGTGGGTCTTGTCCCCCAGGCCGACCTGATCCAGCAGCTGCAGCGCCTGTTCCTCGGCCTCGGACCGTGACCGGCCCAGCACGTGGATCGGTGCTTCGGTGATGTTGCGCAGCACGCTCATGTGCGGGAAGAGATTGAAGTGCTGGAACACCATGCCGATGTTCTGGCGCACCTCGCGCAGGTGGTCCTCGTTGGCGCGCACCAGCTTGCCGCGCACCTCCCGGTGCCAGAGCGGCTGGCCGTCGACCCAGACGACCCCCTCCTGCGGTTCGACCAACGTCATCAGGACGCGCAGGATGGTGGTTTTCCCTGAACCCGAAGGCCCGATGATGGCGATCTTCTCGTTGTACGCCACCTCGAAGTTCAACTGGTCCAGCACGGTCAGGTCGCCGAACCGCTTGGTGACCTTCTCGAAACGGACGATCGGATCGCGGTCGTCGGTCGCGCCCGAGGACGGGGCTGTAGATGCATGGACGGTGGATTCACTGGCGTTGGCGCGCAAAGCGGGCCTCCAATCGGTTCACGACCAGGGCGGCCGGGTAGCTGAGCGCGAGGAAGATCAGACCGACCAGGGTGTACGGCTCGACGTAGTTGAAGGTGCGGGAACCGATGATCTTGGCGGTCTGCAGCAGCTCGACGACGGTGATCGCCGACAGCAGCGGGGTCTCCTTGAACATGACGATGAAGTAGTTGCCGAACATCGGCAGCATCGGCGGCAACGCCTGGGGAAGCACGATGTGGGTCCAGGTGCGACGCCGATCGAAGTTCAGCGCGATGGCGGCCTCCCACTGGCCCCTGCCGACGTGCTCGATGCCGGCCCGGTACACCTCGGACAGGTACGCCCCGTAGTGGAGCCCCAGCCCGATCACGCCGGTCACGAACGCCGACAACGACACGCCGTACAGCGGCAGGATGAAATAGAGCACGTACAACTGCACCAGCAGCGGCGTGCTGCGCACGAACTCGATCACGAAGGTGGTCGGCCACGACACGATGCGCGGCCCGCGACGCAGCAGCGCGAAGACCAGGCCTATGATCACGGCGATGGCGAACCCGCCGACGGTGGCCTGCAAGGTGATCCACGCGGCGCGCAGCAGCTGCGGCAGGATCTCCAGCGCGAACTCCATGTTCCAGGTGAAGGTGACGTAGTCGAACACGTCAGGCCCTCAGGAACGCGCTGACGCGGCGTTCGATCGCGCGGACGCCCAGCGTCAGGGGATAGGCGATGGCGAAGTAGAGCACCAGGAGCCACATGAAGATCTCGTTGGTGCGTCCGGTGGTCATCTGCAGCGAGTAGCCCTCGAACGTCATTTCGGGAATCGTGATGAGCGATACCAGCGCCGTGGCCTTGAGCAGTTCGATCAGGTTGTTGCCGAACGGGGGCAGCATCATCACCAACGCTAGCGGTAGCACGATGCGGCGCATGCGCTGCGCCGCGCTGAAGTTGAGCGCGATGCCGGCCTCGATCTGGCCCCGTGGGACGGAGAGGATCGAACCACGCACCGTCTCGGCGCCGTAGGCGCCGACGTTCAGGCCCAACGCCAGGACGCCGGCCGTGAACGCGTCCAGACGAATGCCGAACAGGGGAAGCGCGAAGTAGAACCAGAACAGCTGGACCAGCACGCTGGTGCCGCGGAACACCTCGACGTAGGTGCCGGCCAGGAACCGCACGGCCCGAAACGGCGACAGGCGTCCCAGACCGGCGAGCAACGCCATGAACAGCGCGACCGCGGCGGAGACGAGCGTGAGCTGGATCGTGATGCCGGCCCCACGAAGCAGCAGCGGCAACAGGTCGAATCCCACGTGGACTCCTTTCCTCCCCGCCCTCGCGGGGGTTCAGGCGACGCCGGAAGACGCGATGCAGACGAGTTTCGGCTCGGTCATCTCGTGCACCGTGAACGCTACCCCTTCGCTGCCCCAGTCCGGAGCCCTTGAACTCCCCGAACGGCATGCCGTCGGTACGGACGTCGCTGCTGTCGCCACGAGGCGCGCGCATCCCCGTCCGACCGTGCCGAAGCCGATCATGCTGACCCGGTAGCAACGAACGCCACTCATGCCGGCTCCGTCAGCCTATCGGGCACCTGCGCCAGCGCCTGGTCCAGATCGGCGATCAGGTCGTCGGCGTCCTCGATGCCGGTCGAGTACCGCACCAGTCCCTCGGGAATCCCCAGCGAGGCGCGCTCGTCGGCCGTGAGTTCGACGTGCGAGCCGGTGCGGGGCGGCGCGATGATCGTCTCGACGGCGCCCAGGTTGGCGGCGCGGTGCGCCAGTTGGAGCGCCGGCGCGAAGATCCGCACCGCCTCGAAGTCGCCGTGCAGCTCGAACGCCAGCATGCCGCCGAAGCCGCCGGGACTCTGCCGCTTGGAGATCTCGTGTCCGGGATCGCTCTCGAGGCCGGGATAGAACACGCGCGCCACCTTCGGATGCCGCGACAGCCAGGTCGCGATGCGCAGCGCGCTGGCGTTCTGGCGCTCGATCCGGATCTGCAGCGTCTTCATGCCGCGCAGCAGCATGTACGCCGCCTCCGGATAGAGCGCGCTCCCGTTGATCTCGCGGTAGTCGGTGACGGTGCGCACGAGCTCGGCGTCGCCGACCAGCACCCCGCCCAGCGCGTCGGCGTGCCCGCCCAGGAACTTCGTGGCGCTGTGGATCACCAGGTCGGCGCCCAGCGTCAGCGGCAGCTGGTTGATCGGGGTGGCAAAGGTGTTGTCGACGACGACCGTGGCGCCCTGCGCGCGCGCGCGGGCCGCCAGGCGCGCGATGTCCAGCACCTTGCAGGTCGGGTTCGTGGGCGACTCCAGGTAGAGCAGATCCAGCCCCTCGTCGATGCGGGCCTCGATCTGGTCGTGATCATCGGTGTCGCACAGCTCGCACGCGACCCCGACCTTGGGCAGGTGGTTCAGGAAGATGCGGCTGGTGCCGCCGTAGGTGTCCTTGATCGACACCACGTGCTGCCCGGGGGCCAGGAGCGCGAACAGGGTGGTGTGGATCGCCGCCATGCCGCTGGCGAAGGCGCTGGCGGCCTCGCCCCCTTCTAGCTGTCGGACCTTCTCCTCGAACGCGTCGACGGTGGGGTTGGTGTAGCGGTTGTAGACGTGACCGTCCGCCTTCCCCAGCGATACGTCGCGCCAGCGGTCTAGATCATTGTAGCCGTAGGCGACGGAATGCACGACCGGCACCTGCGTAGCGCCCTCGATCAGGGACCGTTCCTCCCCGGCCCAGACGGAGCGGGTTCCAAGCTTTCGTTCGTCGTTCATGGCGGGGCCTCCTCGGGCGGGCGTGCGGACGTCGCATCGGAGATGCGCAGCGTCGGTT
>JBBDSD010000310.1:0-4690 GCA_040905065.1 Trueperaceae bacterium
GCGAACGCCGCCAGGCCGCCGGCCAGCGCCGCGATCGGCAGCAGGCCGAAGCTGGTCACCCGCATCCGGTTCAGCAAGGTGGTCAGCACGAACCCGGCCGCCACCCCGACCAGCCCGCCCAGCGCCAGCTGCGTCGCCATCCCGAGCAGCACCGCTCCGGCCCCGCCGGTACTGCCGGTCGCCAGCGCGGTGGTGGCCAGCACCAGGTAGATCGCGACCGGATCGTTGGTGCCCGACTCCGCCTCCAAGATCGCCTTCAGGCGATCGGGCACGCCGCGGCCCTGCAGCACGCTGAACACGGCGGCCGCGTCGGTGGGCGCCATCACCGCACCCAGGATCAGGGCCGGCACCAGCTCGAGCGGCGTGAGCCACCAGGCCAGCAGCCCCAAACTGCCTGCGGCCACCGCCACGCCCACCGTGGACAGCAGCAGCGCCGGCATCACGGCGGGCCGCAGCAGCTTGGCGTCGGCGTCGACCCCTCCGCTGAACAGGATCACCGCCAACGCCAGCACGCCCACGTCGAACGCCAGCCCCACGTCGTCGAACGCGATGCCGCCCGGTCCGGCGCCGCCCGCCAGCATGCCGATCCCCACGAAGATCACCAGCGTGGGCACGCCGAACCCTTGCGTCAGGCGCGTCCCGAGCACTGCCGCCAGCGCCAGCAGCGCTCCGATCAGGATCAGCACGTCCAGCGACATGCGGACCATGGTACGGCCACAAGGAAGGTCGGCGCGTGTCGAGCCGGGGACGAAGCGCTACGCCCCGGGCCCGTCGTGCGCGTCAGGACCCGTGCGCGTCGGCCGGTTCCCGGCCTGCCAGCGCGACCGCAGCGGCCGCTGCGATCGCAGCGGCGGTCAGCAGCAGCGTGGCCCCCACGTAGTCGCCTTGCACGGTACGGACCGTTCCGACGGCCAGCGGAGCGACCGTCTGGATCAGCGCCACCGCGGTGGTCATCGCCCCTTGAACCGAGCCGTAGTGGCGCGGGCCGAACCGTTCGGCGATCAGCCCGGCCCGCGCCAGCGTGCTGGCACCGTTGGCCAGACCGAACGCCGCGGCGAACGTCCACAACGCGGCCGTGTCGGTCCAGGCGTGAGCGCCGTCGGGAGCGCCGATCGCGATCAGCGGCGCGGTCAGCAGCAGCAGAGCGAGCGCCCGCAGCAGGTAGGTGGCGACCGTCAGGGTGCCCAGCGGCCAGCGTGCGGTCGCCGGCGCGAACGCCAAGCGCCCGGCGACCTGGAAGGCGCCGATCGAGCCGACCACCAGCGCCACGCGCTCGGCGCCGTACCCCGCCTCCAGCAGCATCGGCACGGCGTGCGCCGCGATCGCGACCAGCACCGCGCGGTCCAGGGCGAAGCCGACCGTCAGCCACCAGAACGCGCCGCTCCGTAGCGCCCTACGCAGCGGTACGCTGCGTTCCGGCGCTTCGTCCGTGCGCGGCGTGCCGGCCGCGGGCGCCGCCCCGCCCTCCTCCGCGCCGTCCTTCGTCGCGTTGTCCGCGATCGCCGGCGAGTCCGGCGGGCGTCGGATCACCACCGCGTGCAGCGGCACCGTGATGGCCCACAGCACGGCGGCCAGCGCCAGCAGGGCCCCGCGCCAGCCGATCCAGGCGACCAGGGCGGTGGTGGCCGGCACGAACAGGGTGCTGGCGAAGCCGGCGGCGAAGGTGACCAGCAGCATCGCGCGGATCCGGTCGCGCCGGAACCAGCCGGTCAGGACCGTGAACGCGATCTCGTACGTCACCGCGGCCAGGACCAGGCCAATGCCGGTCTGCACGAGGATCAGGCCGATCAGGCCGGTCACCTGCGACCAGGCGATCAGCAGCGCTCCTCCCGCCAGAGAACCGAGCGTCATCAACGCGCGCCCACCGTAGCGGTCCACGATCCGGCCGGCCGGCAGTGCGCCCAGGCCGGAGGCCAGAAGCGCGGCGGCGAACGCCAGGGAGGTCTGGTCGCGGGTCAGGCCCAGCTCGTGCTCCATCGGCACGGTGAGCACGCCGTAGGCGTAGAACAGGATCCCGTAGCCGACGGTCTGCGTGACCGCCAGCGCCCAGGCGATGCGCCATCCGGGTCCTGCGCCGGGTCCACGCACGATGGGTCGCCGTCCGGCCGCGGCTCAGCCGCGCGAGCGCGAGGGGCCTGGGCGCGGGACGCGCGGGCGCGCATCATCGGAACGCGACGTCGCGTCGGCGAAGAGCGCGCGCACGGTCGCTTCCGGCGCGCCACCGGCGCGGATCCAGGCGCGCGCGGCCTCCGGAGCGAGCGGACGTGCGATGTGGAACCCCTGCGCCTGGTCGCATCCGACGGTGCGCAGGAACGCCAGGGCGCCTGCGTCCTCGACCCCCTCCGCCGTCACCGACAGGCCCAGCGCGTGAGCGAGGCCCAGCACGGCGCGCACGATCGACTGCGCCTCTTGCGAGTCCTGCAGGTCGCGCACGAAGGCCTGATCGATCTTCAGTTCGCTGAACGGCTGTCGCGCCAGCTGCACCAGGGTGGAGTGTCCGGTCCCGAAGTCGTCGATCGAGAGCGGGAAGCCCTTGATCCGCAGGCGCGTCAGCACGTCCAGCGCGGTGCGTTGATCCTGCGCGGTGTTCGTCTCGGTCAGCTCGAGGATCACCCGCGACGGCGGTACCTCGTAGCGGTCGCACAGCTCGGCGACGTCGTCCGCCCAGGCGACGTGGACCAGGGAGCGGGCGGACAGGTTGAGGGACAGGCGCGTCTCCGGCGTGTCGCTCGCGTGCGTGGCGAACCAGGCCAGCGCGGAGTCGAATACCTGGAACGTGACGTCGTCGATGCGTCCGGCCGCTTCGGCGGCGGCGATGAACAGGTCGGGCCGGATCGCGCCCAATCTCGGGTGGGTCCAGCGGGCCAGCGCCTCGAAACCGGCCAGTGCTCCGTCCTCGAGATGCAGCTTCGGCTGGAAGGCGACGTGGATGGCGCGCTGCTCGATGGCGGCGGCGATCCCTTCCGGACGCAGGGCGTCGGTCAGCAGGCTGTGGCGGTCCGGATCGGGCGCGGCGCCGGTCGAGCCGAGCGCACGGTCGGGCCGTTCGGTCAGCATGGCGCGCAGGTCGGCGGCCTTGAACGGTTTCGGTAGGAAGCCGGCGATGCGGAGGCCGTGCTCGGCGGCCGACCGGCGGGCCGACGCCAGCACCCGACGGTCCAGTCCGCTGGCGATGATCACCACGCCGTCGTAGGCGCGGTCGCCCAAGCGGCGCAGCACCTCGATCCCGTCGACGTTCGGCATGATCAGGTCGACCGTGACGTGGGTCGGGTCGAAGGCGTCGACTTGGTCGAAGAATTCGTCCGCGTCGGTCGCGACGCGCGCGTCGGCGCCGGAAGCCTCGGCGATCGTGCGGATCACGGAGGCGACGTCCGAATCGTCGTCCAGGATCAGCAGGCGGACGTCGTTCGCTCGCATCCCCGGGGGTACGTTCGCGGCCACGCTCGTACGCTACCCCACGGCTCGGGGGAGGAGCGGTGACGCGTTCTGCGGTGATCCGGGCGGTACGCTTCCGGCATGCGTTCCCCCCGCACCGACCTTCCCGAAGAAGCCCGGACCCTGCTGCAGGCGCGCTACGCCGGCAGCGCCTGGACCCTGCTGCACGCCTGGATCGCGGACGACACCGTGCTTGCGGTGGTGGCGGTCGCCGACGACGTGCTGTTCGATCCCAGCGACGATGCCTTCGACGTCGACGGCGTTCGAATCGAGACGGTCCAAGCGTTCGATACCCTGCAGGACGGCTGGGACCTGGCGGAGGACGGCGCGTTTCCGCTGGGCGACGTGTTCGGCGAACTGATCGACGCCTTCGAGCGAAGCCAGGGCGACGGCGCCGGACCGGACGTCCTCGAGTCCTGACCTAGGCTCAGCCCTCGCCCGCCGCCTCGGCCTCCAGCAGGTCGCGCAGCGCCTCACCCAGCAGTCGTTCGACGATGACCACGTCCTTCCAGGCGTGGTCCAGCCGGGCGTGCCGCAGGTAGGTGCCCACCTCGCGGAAGCCGTGCCGCGCGAGCAGCTTGCGCGAGCCGACGTTCTCCGGGAAGACGCGCGAGAGGATCTTCCAGATGCCGACCCGTTCGCAGGCGGGCAGGAACGCCTCCATCAGAGCGTGCCCGACCTTGCGGCCGCGCGCGTCGCGCGCCACGTAGACGCTGAACTCGGCGATGCCGTCGTAGCAGGGGCGGCTGCGGTAGGTGGTGGCGGCGATCCAGCCCAGCACGTGCTGGTCGTCGTGGTCGCGGGCGACTAGCAGCGGATGGTCGGGGTCGTCCAGCCAGCCGGTGAGCTCCTCGGGTGCCCGTTCGCGCGTCTCGAAGGTGGCGATGCGGTCGCGGATCCCCTCGTTGTAGATCGCGGCGACCTCCGGCAGGTCGGCGAGCGTGGCCGGCTCGATCGCTAGGCCTGGTATTTCAGCGCCTCCATCAGCTCGTCGACGATGGCGTCGGTGTCGCCGCGCTGCGAGGCGGTCGCCACGTGATCGCGGACGTGGGCCCGCAGCACCGCGCCGTTGGCGCGGGTGAGGGCACCCTGCACCGCCTTGACCTGCTTCAGCACGTCCACGCAGTAGACGGTCGGGTCCTCCAGCATCCGCACGATGCCGTCCAGGTGACCGCGTGCGCTCTTGAGGCGCAGCGAGGCGTCGCGGCGGGTGGCGTCGTCGAGGTGCAGGCAGGCCGTGCCGCGTCGCGCTTCG
>JBBDSD010000311.1:0-4658 GCA_040905065.1 Trueperaceae bacterium
GCCGCTGGACCGATCCGACCTCGGGTGCCCGCGTCGTCAATTGACGCGCGCGCTGGGCGCACCGCCGGCCGGCGCACCGTCCAAACCGGGTCAGACGACCTGGCGCGGTTGCGGAATCGCCGCGGCGCCTTCGAAGGCGTTCACCTCGTCGATGAAGCGCCGGAACAGGTAGTTCGCGTCGTGGGGACCGGGGCTCGCCTCGGGGTGGTACTGCACGCTGAACACGGGGTAGCGCTCGTGCGCCATCCCTTCCAGCGTGCCGTCGTTCAGGTTCAGGTGCGTAGCGCGGAACTGCCCGCCGGGGATCGACTCCAGCTGGACCGCGTAGTTGTGGTTCTGGCTGGTGATCTCGACCTCGCCGGTCAGCACGTTCTTGACGGGGGTGTTGGCGCCGTGATGCCCGTGCTTCAGCTTGAAGGTGCGACCGCCGACCGCCAGGCCCAACAGCTGGTGGCCCATGCAGATGCCGTAGGTCGGCAGCAGACCCAGCAGTTGCCAGACGGTGTCGTGCGCGTACTTGGGGCCGTCCGGGTCGCCCGGACCGTTCGACAGCACCAGGCCGTACGGATCCAACGCCATGATCTGCGCCGGGGTGGTCTGGGCCGGCACCACGATCACCTCGGCACCCGCCAGTTCCAGCTTGTACACGATCGAGTGCTTGATGCCGAAGTCGATGACCACCACCCGTGGCGACTCCTGGAAGGTGGGGCGCGCGTACGGCAGCGGCGTGGTGACCTCCGGCGTCATGTCCCGCCCGTCGATGTCCTCGTGCGCGCGGGCCACCTCGACCAGGTCGGCCTCCTCCGCCGGCGACACGTCGCCGTGCTGGATGACGCCCTTCACCACCCCGCCGGTCCGCAGGCGCCGGGTGAGGGCGCGCGTGTCGATCCCCTCAATCCCCACGATGCGATGCTGCTCCATGAAGCTCTGCAGGTCCTGGTTGGCGCGATGGTTGCTGGCGGCGCGCGAGAACTCGCGCACGATGAAGCCGCGCGCGAACGGACGGTTCGACTCCATGTCGTAGACGCTGACGCCGTAGTTCCCGATGTGGGGGTAGGTCATCGTCACGATCTGGCCGTGGTAACTCGGATCGGTCAGGATCTCTTGGTAGCCGGTCATCGAAGTGTTGAACACGATCTCGCCGACCGTACGGCCGGCGTGCCCGAAGGCGTACCCGTAGTAGACCGTGCCGTCCTCCAGGGCCAGCACCGCGCGCGGTTTGTTCAGCAGAGCCATCTTGCCTCCCGGGCGGGAGGATAGCACCCCGCTCGCCACTCGCGGCCGGTACCATGAACGTGGAGGAACGCATCATGCCCGAAGGCGCCAACGCATCCGGAACCGTCCTGCACCACGTGTCGGTCCACGGACTCATCCGCGGACACGACCTCGAACTGGGTCGGGATGCCGACACCGGCGGGCAGACCAAGTACGTCGTCGAGCTCGCGCGAGCGCTCGGTCGCCGCGACGACGTGCGCGACGCCGTGCTGTTCACCCGCTGGATCGACGACGACCGCGTGTCGGACGACTACACCCGCGAGGAGGAGAGGCTGGGCGAAGGTGCGCGCATCGTGCGCATCCGGGCGGGGGGCGGCCGCTACCGCCAGAAGGAACGTCTCTGGCCTCACCTGGACGCGTTCGTGACCGGCATCCTGACCTGGTACCGCGCCAGCGGCGAACGACCCGACCTGATCCACGGGCACTACGCCGACGGCGGCGACGTCGCGCGCGAGATCGCTTCGGTCCTGGGCGTGCCGTTGATCGTGACCGGCCACTCGCTCGGGCGCAACAAGATCGAGGTCCTGCGCGACGCCGGCGTGGACGACGACGCGATCGAGTCGCGCTACCGCATCTCCCACCGCATCGAGGTCGAGGAACGCCTTCTGCGCGAGGCCGACGTGGTGGTGGCCAGCACGGACCAGGAGGTCGAGCACGGCTACGAACGGTACGAAGCGCACCGCGACGCCCGTTTCGAGGTGATCCCACCCGGCGTGGACGTGCAGCGGTTCTACCCCTGGTTCTACGATTCGGACGGCGGCTACGACCCCGGCGAGGAGGTGGTCGAGGCGCGCGTCCGTATGAAACGCGAGTTGGATCGCTTCCTCACCGATCCGGCGAAGCCGCTGATCCTGGCGATCAGCCGACCGGACAAGCGCAAGAACATCGTGGGCCTGCTCACCGCCTACGGCGAGGATCCGGAACTGCGTCGCATCGCCAACCTGGCCGTGTTCGCCGGCGTGCGCAAGGACATCGAGGAGATGAGCGACAACGAGCGCGAAGTGCTCACCGAGCTGCTCCTGGCGATGGACCGCTACGACCTGTACGGCAAGCTCGCTCTGCCGAAGAAGCACGATCCGGACACGGACATTCCGGTCCTCTACCGCCTGGCGGCTGCGAGCCGGGGCGTGTTCGTGAATCCGGCCCTGGTCGAGAACTTCGGCATCACCCTGATCGAGGCCAGCGCGTCGGGCTTGCCGGTCGTGTCGACCGATCACGGCGGTCCGAAGGAGATCATCGGTCGTTGCGGGTCGGGCGTCCTGATCGACGCGCGCGACACCGCCGCCATTCAGGACGCTCTGCGCGGCATCCTGGTGGACGACGACGTCTGGGAACGCTACAGCCGCGCCGGCATCGACGGGGTGCGCGAACACTACGCCTGGAGCGCGCACGTCGAGCGCTACCTGGAGGTCGCCGAGCCGCTGCTGGCGCACGACCGTCCCCTGCCGGGCGCGTGGCGCGACGACGCCGGACGAACGCTGCTGGACGCCGAACGCCTGCTGATCTCCGACATCGACGGCACCCTGGTCGACGGCGAGCCGGACGTGGACGCCCTCGAGGCATTGCGCGAGGCGCTGGAGGCGTCCGGCGTGGCGTTCGGGCTAGCGTCGGGACGTCGCTTGGAGCTGATCGAGGAAGCGATCGCCTCGTTCGGCCTGCCGGAGCCCCAGGTCGTGATCAGCGACGTCGGAACCGAGATCCGCTACGGAGCGCGCCGCGTCCTGGACCGTGGCTACCGTGCGCGGGTCGCGCGCGGCTGGGACCGGGACGCGGTCGACGAACGGATGCGCGGTCTTGGACTCGAACCGCAGCCGGACGAGGCGCAGACGCCGCTGAAGGCGTCGTACCTGCTGGACGACGCCGACCGCGTCGCCGAGATCGAGGCCGCGCTTCGCGAGGGCGACCTGGCAGCGACGCTGATCGCCTCCCACGGTCGCTACGTGGACGTGCTCCCGGCGAAGGCCGGCAAGGGACGAGCGGTGCGCTGGTTGGTCGACCGCTGGGGGTTCGGTCCCGCGAAGGTCGCCACCGCTGGCGACAGCGGAAACGACGCCGACATGCTGCGCGGCCGCTTCCGCGGCATCGTCGTCGGCAACCACGATCCCGAGCTACGCGCCGTTCGGGGGCGCAAGAACGTGCTGTTCGCGAAGGCCGAGCACGCCCGCGGCGTGCTGGAAGGGTTGCAGCGGCACGGGTTCGTCCCTGGCCCGGACGCCTGAGCCCGGACGCCTGAGCCCGGACGCCTGAGCCCCGTCGCCCGAACGCGGGTCCCGAGCACGGGTCCCGAGCGTCAGGCGGTGCGCACCGCGCCGATCCGCTCCCCGTCCGCCACGGTGTGCGGCGGCACCTGCGCGCCCGGCGCCACCTCGCAGTCGCTCAGGACCGCGCCGACCCCGACGCGGGCGCCCTCGCCAACGATCGTGCCGCGCTTCAGCATCACGAACGGCTCGATCACCGCGTCCCGGCCGATGCGGACGTCGTCGTCGACGAACGTCGCCTCCGGTGCCAGCATGGTGACGCCGTCCGCCATGTGGGCCCGCGCGATGCGGAGTCGCATGACCCGCTCCAAGGTCGCCAGTTGGATCCGGTCGTTCGCGGCCAGGGTCTCGTCCGGATCGTCGGAAGCGACGGTCCGTACCGGCAGTCCGTCGCGCAGGTACGACGCCGGCAGATCGGTCACGTACAGTTCGCCCTGCGCGTTGTCGGCCCGCAGCGCCGCGGCCCGTTCCCACACGGACGCGTCGAACAGGTAGACGCCGGGGTTCGTCTCCACGATCGCTCGGTCCGCCTCGTTGGCGTCCTTCTCCTCCACGATCCGTGCGAAGCGACCGTCGCCGTCCCGCACGATCCGGCCCAGCCCGGTAGGCTCGTTCGCGACCGTCGTCAGCAACGTCGCGCCGCGCCCGGCCGCCTCGCCGCCGGCGTGCCGCTGCGCCAACGCCGTCAGGGTAGGTGCGCGAAGCAACGGTCCGTCCCCGTTCAGCACGAACACGGAACCGCCGTGATCGCTCAGCGCGTCGCGCGCGCAGGCCAGCGCGTGGCCGGTCCCGAGCGGCGTCGCCTGATGCGCGAAGCGGATCGGCACGCCCGGCAGGTCGTGCGTCAGCGCGGTCCGTACCGCCTCGGCCCCATGCCCCACGACCACCACCAGGCGCTCGACGGCGGCGGCGCGCGCGGCGCGCACCACGTGCGCCACCATCGGCCGGCCGGCCACCTCGTGCACCACCTTCGGCAACCGCGAGCGCATGCGCTTCCCGAGCCCGGCAGCCAGCACGACCGCGGCCGGCGCCGCGTCGCTCATCGTCCGCGTGCCTTCTTCGACAGGCGGTGCCGACGCGCACCGGCGTCGGGGTCGATGGTCAACAGGGCCTAGAGCGCGATCA
>JBBDSD010000312.1:0-4656 GCA_040905065.1 Trueperaceae bacterium
CCTGCAACGTCACCGCAGCACCCGACACCGTCGAATCCGACGCAGGCGCCATCCACGACACGCTCGGCGCAACCGTATCCGCATTCGCGACCGTCACCGACAACGACTCGCTCGTCACGTTGCCAGCCGCATCCGAAGCCCGAGCTTCGATCGATACGGAACCGTCCGGCACGCTCGTCGAATCCCAATCGAACGAGAACTCATCCCCAGCCGCAACACCATCACCGACCAGAGACCCACTCACGTAGAACCGGACCGAATCCACACCCACATCGTCCGTAGCCTCGACCTGCAACGTCACCGCAGCACCCGACACCGTCGAATCCGACGCAGGCGCCATCCAGGAAAGGTCAGGATCCACGACGTCCTCGTTCGCGACCGTGACCTCAACGGAGGCCGTGGCCGAAACGACGCCATCACCCGTTTCGGCGACCACGCTGACCTCGACGTCGCCGTCGGCGAATTCCGTCGTATCCCAGCTCACTGTGTAGCGTTGGCGCACGAACTCGCCAGTACTCGGCATCGACTCGATCGTGGGTTCTTCGTCGATCAGTGTCCCATCCAAGAAGAACGAGACCCGACGCGAATTCACGTTCCGCGTCTCGACGACGGCGATCACGTCCACATCTCCAGACACGACACCACCTGTGGGCGACGTGAGGAACGCGCGCACCTCACGGACTACGGCATCATCGTCGACATCGTCGCCTGGATCGGTGACTGGAGCGGATGCATCGACGGAAAACGCCACCGACGCTTCGGCCGTCCGGTCCTCCGAATCCGTCACCGACACGACAAGGGTGTAGGCCCCGTCCTCGAGGTCATCGGCCACGAGATCAGAGAGTCGCAGCGTGTTCGAACCACGGGGTTCGAGCTCGATCGTCTGTCCACCGAACTCGATCGTGATTTCTGTGACGCGCGCGTCGGACGAAGCGCGCACCGTGAAAACGTGGTCGGGCGACACGGCCTGGCCGTCGCTAAGTCCCGTGAACCCTACGGCCATCCCCTGTTGCGTGGTGTCTGCATCGCCATCGTCCGGTGCCCCTTGATCGGCGCAAGCAACCAAGACCAAGACGAGGACCATGATGAATCCAATGGCGTTTCGAATCTGTACGCTCATAAGTAGTGTGCCTCCAGGTCCGCGCTCATGCCGAACGTGATCATGCTAGGACGGTCGAGCCGCTTACGGCGCGACCGGGAACGTGACGGCGATCTCCTGGTCGAAGGAGACGTCGCTGCCGTTGTCGGTGGTGGCGTGGAAGGTGACGATGCCGCGGGCCCCGGTGGTGGGGTTCACGAGCTGCTCGATCGCGATCTCGCCGGGAAGCGAGATGAAGTTCTCGAGCGGCTCCGACGGCTGAGCCGCGAAGCTCGCGTCGGCCGAGGTCGCCGTGCACGGATCGGACGCTTCGCACTGGATGCCGGCCGGCACCTCGTGCGCCAACGAACCGCGCGACAGCAGGCGGCTGTCGCCTGCGAGGATCGGGTTGCCGCTGGCGTCGAGGTACTCGATCTCGTATCCGGTGATCACCCCGCCCAGCGATCCCGATCCGGACCGGAAGACGATGGAGTGGGACGGGACCTCGATCTCGCCCTTGTCGTCCACCTCGAAGCCTAGCGCGGTCGGCGTGAAGCCGGCCCGCACGTCGAACGGCTGCACGGAATCCAGGAGTCCGCACCCGGCCACCAGTAGAAGCAGGCTCGCACCCAGCCCTGCCGTCACGATTCGCTTCATGCCAATTCCTCCCTCGTTCTCCACTGCCGAATATAGAACGGCGAGCGCCGTGCGCCAGCCAGAAAGTCCACAGGAGCGCCGTCGCCATCGTATCGCTTCGCGACGCTGCAGCGACCGAGCGATGGGGGGACGCTTCCGATCGGTCCTTCACTCATGTTCGCACGCCCGCAACGCGCGCGTGCCCACGAACGCCCGAACTCACGTGCCACGAGGCTCCCCGTCGGCGACGGCGCCGCCCTCCGGGCGCTGCAGGTGGAACGACAGGCGTTTGAGGCCGGCGAGGAAGTCGACCGGCTCGACCTGCACCTGCGGCGGGGTGGTGACGATCACGGGAGCGAAGTTGAGGATGCCGGCGACCCCGGCGGCGACCACGCGGTCGGCGGCCGCCTGGGCCGCGTCGGCGGGAACGGTCAGCAGCGCCAGATCGATCCGGTGGTCGCGCACCTCGTGATCGATGCGGTCCATCGATTCCACCGGTAGGTCCGCTACGGTTTGGCCGATCTTGTCCGGGTCCACGTCGAACAGGGCGCGCAGCAGAAAGCGGTAGCGCTCGAGGTTCGGGTAGTGCGCCAGCGCCTCGCCCAGGCGGCCCATGCCCACGATGGCGACGTTCCACGGGCGGGACAGACCCAGGATGCCCTCCAGCTCGTTGCGGAGCGGGGCGACCTGGTAGCCGGCGCCGCGCTTGCCGAAGCTGCCGAAGTACGCCAGGTCCTTGCGCACCTGGAACGCCGACACGTTCGCCAAGCGCGACAGCGTCGCGCTGCTGACCGTGGCGACCCCCAGGTCCTGCTGCGCATCCAACAGCCGAAGGTAGGTGATCAGGCGACCCACGGTGGCGTTCGGAATCTTACGCGTCTCGCCGCTCGGGGGCGGCTTGGAACGGGTCACGTTCGCATCACGCGTCCTGATGGGGCCGGCTCACCGCGCGAAGTACTCGATGTCGGCTCCGTCCAGGACCAGTCGCGCGTCGTCCAGCGCCGTTCCCACGAACGGTCCGAGGACGATCTTGACCAAGCCCCCTTCGTCGACGGTATCGACCGCGAAACCCAACTCGCGAAGTCGCTCGATCAACGGATCGGCGCTGGCCAGGTCGGCGTACGCACCGACCTGCAGGCGCGTGCCGCCCGCGTCCGATGCAACGGGGGCGGCGGGAGCCGCGTCGCGGTCCGGTTCCGGTGCTGCCGCTGCTGCGGCGGCTTCCGGACTCGGCGTCGCGGCGCCCGCACCGGTGGCGTCCGGATCGAACCGGTACACCACGGGGTCGATGTCGTAGCCGCCGGCTCGGATCTCGCTCGCGACCTGCACGGCGCGGCTCTCCTGGACGTACGGTCCGACCAGAACCAGCGTCAGGTTGCCTTGGGTCCCCAGAAACACCGGGTAGCCGTCGGCCCGGAACCGGTCCGCCTGACGCTCGGCGTTTTCGCCGCTGCCGAACGCTCCGACCGACACGCGGTACGGATCGGTGGGCGCGGCCGCGGCCGGTGTCGCCGACTCGGGCGTGGGCTCAGGTGCCGGTTCCGGCGTCGCTTCCGGCGCGGGATCGGGCGCGGGATCGGGCGCGGGATCGGGCGTGGGTTCGGGCGTGGTTGGGGGGGGGGGTGGGGGCGGCGGCGCTGCCGCGGCCGTGGCGGCGGCCGGCGCCACGGCCTGCGGTCCGGCCGGCTCGCCGTCCGCTCCGTCGGCCGCTCCATCCGCGTCGGAGCCGTCGCCGGGGACGAGGGGCGACACGCCGCCTGTCGCCTCGGGCGGGTCCGCGTCGGGCGGGTCCGCGTCGGCCGCACCGTCGTCGACCGACGGATCGGGGGCGCCGGGCGGGGGGGCCAACGGGTCGGCCAGGCCGCCCCCGTCGGGATCGTCCGGGGAGACGTCGAGCCCGCCTGCCGGCCCTTCGTCCTCGGCCGGATCGGCGGGGATCGTGACGGCGGGGGGCGGGTCGTCGGAGGGCGTGGAGGCGCCGCCGCCGAACGGGAACAGCGACCCTCCCGTGAGGAGGGTCGCCACGATGCCGGCGATCACGGCGACCAGCGCCATGCCGATCAGTAGGTCCGGCCAGTTCCGTCTCATCCAGTCCACGCGCGGAGCCTCCTTCGCCGCCGCCGTACGGGGCGCAGGGCGATCAGAAGTAGTTCGTCAGTGCGTCGCACGCCGGACGGTGACCCAGGTCGCACGAGGCGGCCCACGCGTCGCGGGTCGGTCCACGACGTTCCTGCCCGATGAGGGCCCAGCCCAAGTTGTAGCGGCTCTCGGCGTCGCCGCCGTCCTGGTCGACCAGCAGGCGATAGACGGTCTCGGCGTCCTGGTAGCGCTCGGTGGCCAGGTAGGCGGCGCCCAGGTTCACGCGGGCGGTGACGTCGTTCGGGTCCAGCTGCACGGCACGCTCGTAGAACGGCACGGCGCCTGCGAAGTCGCCCTGCTGGTAGGCGGCAAGACCGGCCCACAACTGGGCAGCGGCCGAGCCCGACCGCCGATCGACCACGCGCTCGAACTGCTCGCGCGCGAACGCGTAATCGCCCAGGCGATACGCGGCACGTCCGGCCACGAAGCGCGCGTCCGTCAACGATCCCTCGTCTTCGAGGGTCGCCATGGCGCGTCGCGCCGCGACCAGGGCGTCTTCGGGACGTCCCAGTTGGTCGTAGGCGCTCGCCAGCGCCAGCGCGACCTCGCCGCTGTCGGGGGCGGCACCCTCGGCCGCTTGCAACGGACCCAGCGCCGCTTGTACCTGGCCCGCTTCCAGCAGGCTGACGCCCAGGTTGTACTGCGCCGACCAACTGGAAGGATCGAGTTCGGTGGCTTCCTCGAACGAGGCTTCCGCCTCCGCGTCCCGGCCCAGGCTGCGCTGCAGCAGGCCGCGCTTGACCAGCAGGTTGGCGCGGGCCGAGGCGTCGCCGCTCTCGTCCGCGCGGCTCAGAGCGCGTTCG
>JBBDSD010000313.1:0-4644 GCA_040905065.1 Trueperaceae bacterium
GGGGACGCCCGAGGTGCGCCTGTGGCGCTCGACGTGGCAGGCAGGATACTCGGCCTCCGAGGTGGCGCACCTGGCCGCGGAACCGTTCGCGACCGGCCAGGTGCGGTTCGGGCCGGACGGGCTTCTGTACGCCGGACCCGGAGGCGGGCGGCTGACCGTTCCCGAACGTCAGGTGAGGCTGCCCGGGTCGAACAGGCGCCGGTACTCGTCGCCAGCGAACCGGTCGGTGAACCCGGCCAGATAGTCGGTGACCGCCCGCACCAGGCCGCGCTCCTCGGACGCGCGCTGCCACTCGGGCGGAAGCATCGTGGGCGTCTGCAGGTAAGCGTCGTGCAGTTCGGTGAGGATCCGGTCCGCCTTGCGGGACATGCGGATCTGGCGGTGGTGCCGGTACAGGTTGGCGTAGAGGAACGCCTTGAGTTCGGCTTGCTCGTCGCGGCCGCGCGGCGACGGTCCCGCCAACGGCTCCGGATGGTCGCGCACGGCGTCGACGTCGCCGATCCCGTGCTCCCGCAAGCGCGCGTCGGTCGCAGCGATCACGTCCTCGATGCTGCGGCCCAGCACGGTCCGCACCAGGCGGTAGCGCGGTAGGTCGCCGAACGCGTCGCGGTCCACGTCGAGCGTCTCCATCCGTTCGCGCAGCCACGGCACCTCGGCGATGCGGGTGCCGGTCAGCAGGCCGGCGCGGAGGCCGTCGTCCAGATCGTGCGCGTTGTACGCCATTTCGTCCGCCAGGTTCACGACCTGCGCCTCCAGGCTGGGCCGTCGCCCCGGCTCCCAGTCGCCGTCCGGCAGGTCGTATGCCGTCTCGTGCTTCATGATCCCTTCCCGCGTCTCCCAGGTCAGGTTCAGGCCGTCGTACGCCGCGTACCGTCGTTCCAGGCTGGTCACGATGCGCAGGCTCTGCTTGTTGTGATCGAATCCGCCCGCTGCGCGGGAGAGGCGATCCAGCGCCGCTTCGCCCGCATGCCCGAACGGCGGGTGGCCCAAGTCGTGCGCCAGCGCGATCGTCTCGGCCAGGTCCTCGTTGAGACCCAACGCCCGACAGACCGCCTTGGCGACCTGCGCCACCTCCAGCGTGTGGGTGAGGCGGGTGCGGTAGTGGTCGCCCTGCGCATTGACGAACACCTGCGTCTTGTACTCCAACCGCCGGAAGGCGGTGGTGTGGATCACCCGGTCGCGATCCTTCTGGAAGGCCGTGCGGTAGCGCCCCTCGACTTCGTCGTGGACGCGGCCGCGCGAGTCGGCCGCCCGAGCGGCGTACGGGGCGAGCGCGTCGCGCTCCCGAGCTTCGAGGCGTTCGCGAGGCATCAGCATGGTGTCGGGAGCGTACCGTGCCGGTGCGGTAGCCTGCACGCCGCTGCCGAGCCGAACCTGCGGCGCGACGGAAGGGGAGTCCGATGGCGGAACTGGACGCGATGCTGGACCTGGCGCTGGATTTGACCGATCGGGCCGGCCGTCTCACGCTGGGGTACTTTCGCGGCGGGACGCGGCCGGAGTGGAAGGCGGACGCCACGCCGGTCACCGTCGCCGACCGGGAGGCGGAGACGCTGATCCGGCACGAGCTCGAGCGGGTGCACCCGGATCACGCCGTGGTCGGTGAAGAGTTCGGTGTGCAGGACGGCACCGCGCCGTACCGCTGGTGGATCGATCCGATCGACGGCACCAAGGCGTTCGTGCGGGGCGTACCGTTGTACGGCGTGCTGATCGGCGTCGAGCGGGAGGGCGTGCCGGTGCTGGGCGTGGCCGCCTTTCCGGCGCTGGGGGAGACCATCGCCGCGGCGCACGGTCGGGGCTGCCGCCTGAACGGTCGCCGCTGTTACGTGTCCGACACCTCCGATCTGGCGCGCGCGGCGGCGTCGACCACCGACGCGGGCGCGTTCGCAGCGGCCGGCCGTCGGGCGGCGTGGGATCGCCTGACGGCGGCCACCTGGATCCGCGCCGGTTGGGGCGACGCGTACGGGTACGCGTTGGTGGCCAGCGGCCGCATCGAGATCATGGCCGACCCGGCGCTGCACCCGTGGGACGCCGCCCCGTTCCCGGTCCTGCTGAGCGAGGCGGGCGGCTGGTTCGGCGACTGGGCGGGGCGGGTCACCATGCACGGCGGCGAAGGGCTCGCTACCAACGCCGCCCTGCGTGCGCCGGTGCTGCGCCTCCTGGCGAACGAGGACCGCGACACGGTCCCCGGGGAGGACGCGGATAGGCTGGGGGCATGAGCCCGTTCCCCCGGCGTCCCACCGTCACCGTCCCGGTCGGTAGCGTCCAGGTCGGATCCGAGCATCCGGTCGCGATCCAGTCGATGACGAACACCGATACGCGCGACGTGCACGGCACCGTCCAGCAAATCGCGGCGCTGCACCGCGCCGGCAGCGAGATCGTGCGCGTCACCGTCAACGACGAGGGGGCCGCGAAAGCGGTGCCGGAGATCACGGCGATCCTGGCGGATCACGGTCTGAATGTACCGATCGTGGGCGACTTCCACTACAACGGGCATCTGCTGCTGCGCAGCGTGCCGGCCGCGGCCGCGTCCCTGGCGAAGTACCGGATCAACCCGGGCAACGTCGGGGTCGGGTCGCGTCACGATGACAACTTCCGCAGCATCGTCGAGATCGCTCTGGAGCACGACAAGCCGGTGCGGATCGGCGTGAACTGGGGCAGTCTGGACGCCGAGCTGCTGACGCGCATGATGGACGCCAACGCCCGCTCCGCCGATCCGGCCGATGCGCACGAGATCACCGTGCGCGCCATGGTCGCGTCGGCGATCGGTTCTGCCGAGATGGCGGAGGAGATCGGTCTGCCGCACGACCGGATCGTGCTGTCCGCCAAGGTGAGCCGGGCCCCCGATCTGTGGGAGGTGTATCGGCGCATCGCTGGCGCCTGCGACCTGCCGTTGCACCTGGGACTCACGGAGGCGGGCATGGGCGTGCGTGCGGCGGTGGCGTCGACCGCGGGCCTTGCGCCGTTGCTGGCCGAAGGGATCGGCGACACGATCCGCGTGTCGCTGACCCCCGACCCGGGCGCTCCGCGCGAGCGCGAGGTCGAGATCGCGCAGGAGGTGCTGTCCGCCCTGGACGTGCGGCGGTTCGCGCCCAGCGTCACCGCCTGCCCCGGCTGCGGACGCACCACCAGCACGCTGTTCCAGGAGATGGCGCGCGACATCGGCGCCTACCTCAAGGCGCAGATGCCCCACTGGGGCGAACGCTATCCGGGGGTCGAGCGGATGAACGTGGCGGTGATGGGGTGCGTCGTGAACGGCCCCGGCGAGTCGAAGCACGCCGACATCGGCATCAGCCTGCCCGGGACCGGCGAACGGCCGAGAGCGCCGGTGTACCAGGACGGCGAACACGTCGGCACGCTGCAGGGCGACGGCGCCACGATCGCGCGCGAGTTCAACGCCATGCTGGAACGGTACGTGGTGCAGCGGTTCGGGTCCGACGCTGGCGGCGAAGCGCGCGAACGCTGAGCGACCCGGGCCCGCGCGTCAGGTGGGGCCGCCTCCGGGCAGGTCGCGCGACCGGTCCCGCTCGCCGGCGTCCGGCGCGGGTTCCAGCCGCGAGCCGCTCGTCGGGGCTAGGTGGATCGTGCGGGTCGGGAAGGCAAACTGGACGCCCAACTCTTCGAACGCCTCGACCAGGGCCAGGTTGATCTCCTGTTGCACGTCCATGTACAGCGCGTAGTCGGGGCGCAGCACCCAGTAGACGACCTCGAAGTCCAACGAGAAGTCGCCGAAACCGAAGAAGTGCGCCCGGTCGAAGCGGACCAAGTCGCGCGCAGCGACGATCTCGCGCACCCGCTCGGGAACGATCCGCAGCGTCGCCGCCGGCGTGTCGTACGTGACGCCGAACCGGAACGCCACGCGCCGCTCCTGCATGCGCTTGTAGTTGCGGATGCGGCTGGTGAGCAGATCGTTGTTCGCGAACACCAACTGTTCCCCCGACAGGCTGCGGACGCGCGTGGTGCGCAGGCCCACGTGCTCGATCGTGCCCATCATGTCGTCCACGATCACGAAATCGCCGATCTCGAACGGCTTGTCGAACACGATCGACAACGACGCGAACAGGTCGCCCAAGATGTTCTGCAACGCCAGGCCGATCGCGATCGAAGCGATCCCGATGCCGGCCAGCAGCGCGGTGATATCGATCCCCACGTTCTCGAGGGCCAGCAGGATCAAGATCGCGTACAGCACCAAACGACTCAGAAACACCAACGCCGCGAAGGTGGTCTTGCGACCGGGGTCGACCGTGTCGTCCGCGCGGGCGCGCCGCACCGCGACCTGGATGGCGGCGTTGCCCCACACGCCCACCTGCCAGAACAGCGCCAGGGTGGCGGCCAGGCCGATCGCGTTCGCAGCGCCTTGCGGCAGCGCCAGCAGGTGCGATCCGGCCCAGATCGCGATCGTCCAGATCAGCAGCGGCTGGACCTGCCGGACCCAGGTGGTGACCAGGTCGTCCACCAGCGCGTACGCCCCTTCGGAGCGACGGACCGCCCACCCTTTCGCCGCCCGCGCCCCGCGCCGCGAGGCGAACGCCACCAGCGCAGCGGTCGTCAGCGCCAGAAGCCAGCGCACGGGTTCGTTGCCGAAGAGGGTCGCTTCCTGGAGGAACCTGAGATCCATGCCACGGAGCGTACCCGGTCGCCCCCGGT
>JBBDSD010000314.1:0-2347 GCA_040905065.1 Trueperaceae bacterium
TCCTCGGCTTCGCAGCCGGGCGACCCCGAGGCTTCGGTCGTAGGGACCGCGGCACGCATCGGGTGGTACCGCGTCCCACGGGGCGCCCCGAGGCACGACCGGCCGGGGCGCCCCGCATCGTCGTGGCGCCCGCCGGCCCGAAAGGCGAGGCCCCACGATGCACGAACCCGACAGGTCGCCCCTCTTCGACCCCGTTCCGTCCAGGCCGGACGTTCCTGAGATGGAGCGCCAGGTGATCCGCTTCTGGAACGAGCGCGACGTCTTCCGCGCCTCCCTGCGCAAGCCGGCCCCGAACGGGGACTGGGTGTTCTACGAAGGGCCCCCGACCGCCAACGGCAAGCCGGGCGTGCACCATGTGATCAGCCGGGCGTTCAAGGACCTGTTCCCCCGCTTCCGGACGATGCAGGGCTACCGCGTGGAACGCAAGGGCGGGTGGGACACGCACGGTCTGCCGGTCGAGATCGCCATCGAGAAGCGCCTGGGCTTCACCAGCAAGCAGCAGATCGAGGCGTACGGCATCGAAGCGTTCAACGCGCTCTGTCGCGAATACGTGTTCGAGAACATCCAGGACTGGAACGCCATGACCGAGAGGATCGGCTACTGGCTGGACCTGGAGAACGCCTACGTCACCTACACCAACGACTACATCGAGTCGTGCTGGTGGGTGTTCTCCGAGTTGTACCGGCGCGGACTCCTGACCGAGGATTTCAAGACCACCTGGCACAGCCCCAGCAGCAACACCACCCTCGCCAGCCACGAGGTGTCGCTCGGCTACCAGGAGGACGTCGAAGACCCGTCCGTCTACCCCGCCTTCCCGGTCGATGCCGGTGCGCTGCGCGAACGCGGCCTGCTGCCGGACGAGGCGACCGACCTGCCGCTCCGGTTCCTGGCCTGGACCACCACCCCGTGGACGCTGCCGGCCAATACCGGCCTCACCGTCGCGGCCGACGCCACCTACGCACTGGTGCGCGCCAGCGCCAACCGCGGCGGCTCGGGGGGGCCGATGGGGTTCGTGCTGGCGGCCGACCTGGTCGAACGCACCTTCGGCGGCGACCCGCACGAGGTCCTCGCCACCTTCGCCGGTCGCGAACTGGGCGGCCTCCCCTACCACCCGGTCCTACGCGGACGGAGCGAGGACGGTCGCGACGCACGCCGGCGGGTGGTGCTGGACCCCATGGTCAGCCTGGAGGACGGCACCGGCATCGTGCACGTCGCCCCCGCCTACGGCGACCTGGAGTTGGGCCGCACGCACGGGCTGGACACCCTGTTCAGCGTCGCCCTCACCGGCGAGGTCCTGCCCGAGGTGGGGCCGGTCGGTCACCCCAACGGCGAGCCGGGTCCGTACGCCGGCCGCTGGTTCAAGGACGCCGACACCGACATCGCCCGCGACCTGATGGCGGCCGGGCTGATGTACCACCACACGACGATCCGCCACGCCTACCCGATGAACTGGCGCGACGGCACGCCGCTCATGAACGTCGCGAAGCGGAGCTGGTACATCCGCACCACGGCGGTCAAGGACAAGCTTCTCGCGAACAACGACCGCGTCGGTTGGGTGCCGGACGCCCTGCGCACCGGCCGGTTCGGCAAGTGGCTCGAGAACAACGTCGACTGGGCGATCAGCCGCGAGCGGTACTGGGGCTGCCCGCTGCCGATCTGGGAGGCCGAGGACGGCAGCGACCGGATCTGCGTCGGGTCGATCGCCGACCTGTCCGAGCTGACCGGTCGCGACCTCTCGGATCTGGATCTGCACCGCCCCTACGTGGATCAGGTCGAGTTCGAGAAGGACGGGCGTCGCTACCGGCGCGTGCCGTACACCGTCGACGTCTGGTTCGAGTCGGGCGCCATGCCGTACGCGCAGCACCACTACCTGGGCGAACGGACCGCGCCCGAGGACCGCGAGGCGTTCGAGCGGTCGTTCCCCGCCGACTACATCTGCGAAGCGATCGACCAGACCCGCGGCTGGTTCTACAGCCTGCACGCGCTGGGCACGCTGCTGACCGACGCGGGCGACGCGGAGCGAGAGGCCGGACCCCTGGCGTCGCTGGAGGCCGACACCAGCGCCTTTCGCAACGTGATTTCGCTGGGCCACATCGTCGACGCGAACGGCGAGAAGATGTCGAAGTCGAAGGGCAACGTGGTCGACCCGTGGACGGTGCTGGACGCGCAGGGCGCCGACGCCTTGCGGTGGTACCTGTACGCGTCCAGCCCCCCCGAAGCGACCAAGCGGTTCAGCCCCGCCCTGGTCGAAGAGGCGCAGCGCGACTTCGTGATGACGCTCTGGAACGTGTTCGGGTTCTTCGTGCTGTACGCGAACCTGGACCGGCCCGCCCTGTCGCGTCGCCCC
>JBBDSD010000314.1:2357-4602 GCA_040905065.1 Trueperaceae bacterium
CCCCGACGCCAACGACCGACCGGCGATGGACCGCTGGCTGGTGGCGCGCCTGCACGACCTGACCGGCACCGTCACCGAGCGCCTCGAAGCGTTCGACGCGACCACCGCCGCGCGCGCGATCCGCGACTTCGTGGTCAGTGATCTGTCCAACTGGTACGTGCGCCGCAACCGCAAGCGGTTCTGGAAGTCGAAGGACGCCTTGGATCAGGCCAGCGCGTATCACGCCCTGCACGAAGCGCTGGTCACGGTCGCCAAGCTGATCGCACCGATGACGCCGTTCCTGGCGGAAACGCTGTACCGCACGCTGGTGCTGCCGTTGGACGCCAAGGCGCCCGAGAGCGTGCACCTGGCCGCCTGGCCACAGCCGGACCCGACCCTGCTGGACGACGACTTGCTGCACGACATGCGCGCCACCGTGCGCCTGGTCGAGCTGGGACGCGCCGCCCGCGCGCAGAGCGGCGTCAAGATTCGCCAACCCCTTCCCCGCGTGCTGGTCCGTGCCCGCGACCAGCGCGAACTGGACGGCGTGCGCCGCTTCGAGGCGCAGTTGCTGGACGAGCTGAACGTCAAGTCGGTCCGTTACCTCGATCCGACCGACGCCTTCCTGGCGTACGACGTCAAACCGAACCTGCCGCTGCTGGGGCGGCGCCTGGGGGCCCGCATTCCGGCGCTGCGGGCCGCGCTGTCGAAGGCCGACGGGCGCGAGATCGCCGAGGCCGTGGGCGAAGGACGGTCGTTCGTCGTCGAGCTGGACGGCGAACGGCTGGAGCTCGAACCGGAGGCGTTCCTGCTGGACGCGCGCAGCCCCGACGGGTACGCCGCGGTCGAGGAACGAGGCTACCTGGCGGCACTGGACACGACCGTCGACGACGACCTTCGCATCGAGGGCGTGGCCAGGGACGCGATCCGCGCCGTCCAGAACGCCCGCAAGAACGCCGGGTTCGAGGTGGCGGACCGCGTGCGGTTGGCGTGGTGCGGCGGCGACGCCGAGCTGGAGCGGGCCCTGCGCGACCACCGGGACGCCGTGGCCGACGAGGTGCTGGCCACCGCCGTCGAGCGGGTGGCGGACGCGTCCGAGACGGACGCCGATCACGTCGAGCAGGTCGCCGGCGACGGCGGCGCCGCCTGGACGGTGGCGCTGACGCGCGTGCGCGGGTGAGGTCACGGCGAGCGCGAGCGTGCGGGCCGGACCGGAGGAGGCCACGCGTGGTAGAACGCGTCACATCCGACGCGACGACGACCGGGAAAGGAGATCGATGACCGTCCCAGGCGACGACATCATCTTGCAGGTCGAGGGACTCAGCAAGGACTTCGGGGGGTTGCGGGCGGTGGACCGCTGCGATCTCGCCGTACGGCGCGGCACCATCACCGGGCTGATCGGTCCCAACGGCGCCGGCAAGACCACCCTGTTCAGCCTGATCAGCGGCTTCGTGCAACCCACCGAGGGGCGCGTGCTGTTCGACGGCCGGGACGTGACCGGCTGGCCGCCGCACCGCATCTTCCGCGAGGGCCTCTGCCGCACCTTCCAGATCCCGCGCGAGCACGGCAGCATGACGGTGCTGGAGAACCTGATGCTGGTCCCCAAGGACCAGATCGGCGAGCGGTTCTGGGGTCCGCTGCTGCGTCCGGGCGCGGTGCGGAGGCAGGAGGCCGCGATCCGGGACCGGGCGCGGGAGGTGCTGGCGTTCCTGAAGCTCGAGCCGCTCACGCACGAGCATGCGCGCTCGCTGTCGGGCGGACAGAAGAAGCTGCTGGAGATCGCGCGGACGTTGATGGCCGACCCGAAGCTGGTGCTGCTGGACGAACCGGCGGCCGGCGTGAACCCCACCCTGATGGGCGAGATACGGGACCGGATCGAGGAGCTCAAGCGCGACCGTGGCATCACCTTCCTGCTGATCGAGCACGACATGCAGTTGGTGATGGACCTGTGCGATCCGGTGATGGTGATGAATCAGGGCACCGACCTGGCGGTGGGGCCGCCCGCGCAGGTGCGGACCGATCCGCGGGTGCTGGAGGCGTACTTGGGAGGGCCGTCGGGCGATGCTCGAGGTTGAGGGCGTCACCAGCGGCTACGGCCGGATGGAGGTGATTCGCGACCTGTCGCTGCGCGTCGGCGACGGCGAGATCGTGACCATCATCGGGCCCAACGGGGCGGGCAAGTCGACCGCGATGAAGCTCGTGTTCGGCCTGTTGACGCCGTGGACCGGGCAGGTCCGCTTCGAGGGCGAGAACGTCGGCGGTCTCG
>JBBDSD010000315.1:0-4600 GCA_040905065.1 Trueperaceae bacterium
TCGGCGAGGCCGTCGCCGAGGCGCAGAAGGCCGGTGCGGACTGGTTCCATCTGGACGTGATGGACGGGCGGTTCGTACCCAACCTCGCCTTCGGACCCAGCGTGGCCGCCGCCTGTCGCACCGCGATCCGCGGCACCCTCGACGTACACCTGATGGTCGAACGGCCGGGCGACTGGATCGATCCGTTCGCCGATGCGGGCGCCGACGTCCTCACGGTCCACGCCGAGGTCGATCCGCACCTGCACCGCACGTTGCACCGCATTCGCGACCGTGGCGTCCAGGCCGGACTGGCCCTGAATCCGGCCACGCCGCTCGCCTACCTCCGCGAGGTGCTGCCGCTGCTGGACCTGGTGCTGGTGATGACCGTGAACCCGGGCTTCGGCGGCCAGTCGTGGATCGCGGGCGGCGAGGACCGCGTCCGTCGCGTCCGCGACCTGCGCGACGCTTCGAATCCCGGATGCACCGTCCAGGTCGACGGGGGCGTCGACGACGCCACCGTCGGTCCCGCTGCGGCCGCCGGCGCGGAGGTGCTGGTGGCGGGCAGCGCGGTGTTCGGTGGGAACGGCAGCGTGACGGAACGGTTCCGAGCGTTGCAGGCGAAAGCCGAAGCCGGCGCCGCCCACGGGGCGGCGGACCGCACCTGATCCGCTCCACCCTTCGCGGTCGGTAGCGCCGCTCAGGCGGCGGCGTGCACCTCGGCGAACTGACCCAACTTCCGGAACCGGTCGCGTCGCCCCTGCACCAATTGCGCCTCGTCCAGCTCGGCCAGCGACGCCACTTCGTCGCGCAGGGCGCGCCCGACCGAGGCCATCGTCGCCAACGGATCCTTGTGCGCACCCCCGACCGGTTCGTCGATCACGCGGTCCACGATCTCGATCTCCAACAGGTCGCGCGCCGTCAAGCGCAGCGCCTCGGCCGCCTTCGGCGCTTCGGCGGCGTCGCGCCACAAGATCGCTGCGCACGACTCGGGGCTGATCACCGAATAGGTGGCGTTCTCCAGAATCAGCACCCGGTTCGCCACCCCGATCGCCAGCGCCCCGCCCGAGCCGCCCTCGCCGATCACGACGCTCACCGCCGGAACGCGCAGGCGGCTCATCCGCTGGATGGACGCGGCGATCACCCACGCCTGCCCCTGTTCCTCGGCGGCGATGCCGGGGTAGGCGCCGGGCGTATCGATCAGGGTCACGACCGGATGGCCGAACTTGTCCGCCAGGTCGAACATCCGCATCGCCTTGCGGTACCCGCTCGGATGGCTCATCCCGAAGTTGCGGTGGATGTTCTCCTTGGTGTCGCGCCCCTTCTGCTGCGCGACCACGACCACGCTGCGACCGGCCAGACGCGCCAGGCCGGTGACGACGGCGGGATCGTCGCCCAACGTCCGATCGCCGTGCAGCTCGCGAAAGTCGTCGAAGACGTTGGACACGTAGTCCAGTCCGGTCGGGCGCCCTGGGGCGCGCGCCACCTGCACCCGCTGCCAGCGCGTCAGGTCGCGGAAGGTCTGCACCTTGAGTCGCTCCAAGCGCGACTCCAGCAGCGCGACCTCGTCCCCGAGATCGATCTTCTGCTCCTCGGCGTAGGCACGCATGTCCCGGATCTTCGCTTCGAGGTCGTCGATCGGCTTCTCAAACGGTAGCGGCATGCTCGTGCTCGACCTCCTCGTCGCGTTCGGGGCGAGGGCGTCCGCGAAGCAGCCGCAACGCCGACGCCACCGTGGCCTTCAGGACCGGTCGCGGTACCACGTCGTCCAGCATGCCCTTCTTGAGCAAAAACTCCGCCCGCTGGAACCCTTCGGGCAGGTCCTGCTTGATGGTCTGCTGGATCACGCGCGGACCGGCGAAGCAGATGAGCGCCTTCGGCTCCGCGAAGATCAGGTCGCCCAAGGTCGCGAAACTGGCGGTGACGCCCCCGGTGGTCGGGTCGGTCAGCACCGATACGTACGGAAGGCGTCGTTCGGTGAGCTCCTCGAGCGCCACCGTGGTCTTGGCGAGCTGCATCAGGCTGAGCGCCCCCTCCTGCATGCGGGCTCCGCCCGACGCGGTCACCGCCACCAGGGAGCGGCCCTCCTCCGCGGCGCGTTCGGCGGCGCGCGCGATCTCTTCGCCCACGACGGACCCCATCGATCCGCCGGCGAAGAAGAAGTCCATCACGACGAGGGCCACCGGCTCGCCGTCCATCACCGCTGCGCCGGTCACGATGGCGTCCGGTCGCCCCTGCTTCTCCTGCACCCGCACCATCCGGTCCGGGTACGGCTCGGTGTCCACGAACGACAGCGGATCGGTGGGCGCCAGCCGGCCCGACCAGCGTTCGAAGCTGCCTTCGTCGGCCAGCGACGCGATGCGGGCGTCGACCGGCATGCGGTAGTGGTGTCCGCACTCGGGACAGAGATACGTCGCAGCGACCAGGTCCTTCCGGTAGATCTGCGCGCTGCACGCCTCGCATTTGAGCCAGAGCCCCGCCGGACTAGGATCGTCGTCGCTACGGGTCGGCCGACTTCGGCGGAACCAACGCTCAAGCGCCACGTCTCCTCCTTCCGGTTGCGGACGACCTGCGGGACGCAAACGCGCCCACGCCGTCCCGGAGGCATTGTAGCAGGGGCGACGTCGGCGATCGTGCGACGCTCACGGCGCCTCCTCGTTCCGCACGCCGTTCACGACGTCCATCGGCTCCTGCGCCGGACCGGGCGACGCCGGGTCGGCCTGGGCGGCCTCGCCCGGCTCCACGCGCCGCCCGACGAAGGTCCCACCCATCTCGATGGCCAGCGAGCCCGCTCGGACCTCCCCTTCGAGCCGACCGCCGCGCCACACCTCGACCGCGCCGGGCACGATCACCGGAGCCGTCACGATGCCCGCCACGTGCAGTTCCTGCGCTCGGACCGGACCGCCCTCGATCCGCCCGCCGGGACCGACCTGCAGCAGGCCCCGCACCCGGACCGGACCGCGGACCAGGCCGTCCACCCGCGCGCGACCGTTCGCGTGGAACGATCCCTCGACGGAGGTATCGGCGTGCACGTAACTGTAGGGGCCCTTTCCGGGCCGACGATCGGCCATGCGCGTTCCCTTCGCGCCGAAGCGTACCAGAGCGACTAGCCCCCGCCCGACCGCGCCCGACGGACGCCGCCCGGATGTATCGTGACGCCATGCCGCTTGGTGGGGTCGTGCTGGTGACGGGTGTAGGGCAAGGGTACGGCAGAGCGGTCGCGCTCGGCTTCGGGCGGGCCGGATACGACGTGGTCTGCGCCGATCGCGACGTGGCGTTGGCGTCGAAGACGGCGGCGGAGGTCGAGGAGGTCGGTGGTCAAGCGATTCCGATCCAGATCGACGTGGCCGTGCCGCTCGACGTGCGGCACGGGTTCGACAAGGTCGACGAGCTGTTCGGCCGGCTGGACGGCGTGGTGCACGTCGCGACCCGGTCCAGTTCGACCTCCGCTCCCGACCTCACCGACGGCGAGTTCTCGGAGCTTCTCGACGACGACCTGCGCAGCACGCAGTTCCTGCTGCGCGCCGCCGCGAGGCGTCTGGACCACGCCTGGTTCGTGATCATCGGCCCGCCCGCCTCGGTCACGGCGCCGCAGACCGCCATGATCCGCGGGGCGTTGCGGGCGTGGGCCCACGCCTACGGCGACGACGCGCCGGGCCTGCGCGTCAACCTAGTGACGCCTTCGCGCAAGGCGAGCGATCCGGACCACGACACGCGGCTGGTGGCCGCGGTCCTGTTCCTGGGCGATCCGGCCGGTCGCGGGGTGCGGGGCAGTACTGTGCCCGTCTCGCTGCCCGCACCGCCCCACCAGATCGAGACGATGCTGCCGGAGATCCAGGCCGCGCTGGACGACCGCGTCCGGCAGGACGACCTGGAGGCGTCGCTCTACGTCGACGAGGACGACGACGAGGACGACGACGAGGACGACGACGCGCTCGAGCTGGACGCCGACCTCGACGCAGAGGACGGACGCTGGCGCCGCGTCGCGAACGACGTCTCGGACACCGGCAGCGGACCGACGCGGTGACCTGCCCGTACTGTTCGTCGACCGAGACACGGGTGGTGAACTCGCGGCCGTCCGACGAAGGGCACGCCATTCGGAGGCGCCGCGAGTGCGACGCCTGCCACCGGCGCTTCACCACCTTCGAGCGCGCGCAGTTCGAGGCTCTCCTGGTCCGCAAGCGCTCCGGGCGGCTCGAGGCGTTCCAGCCGGACAAGCTGATGGACAAGCTGCGCGTCGCCACGAACAAGCGGCCGGTCACCGAGAAGCAGCTGCGCGAGTTCGCCTTCGGCCTCGAGGACGAGGTGCAGGCCGCGCGCGTCGACGCCGACGAGATCGGTCGCCGCGCCTTGGCGTTCCTGAAGACGCTCGACGACGTGGCGTACATTCGCTTCCTCAGCGTCTACCGTGACTTCGACAGCGTCGAGCGGTTCATCGAGGAGATCCGCGAGTTGGGGGGGCGGGTCGCCGAAGGGCCGGAGTCTCCCGAGCCCGACCCGAACGAAGCCGCCGATCCCCCCGCCGATCCGTGAGCCGGTGGCGTCCGTTCCCGCTTGCCGCACCGCGCGAGGCGTGCTACTCTGCTCGTTGGCTTTTCGCGCCGAAGATCCCCCGATCATCGTC
>JBBDSD010000316.1:0-4467 GCA_040905065.1 Trueperaceae bacterium
GCTCGGCGTTGAGGGCCAGCACCGCGGCACGCACCGCGCGTAGCGCCAGCGCCCCGTCACCGGCGTAGCGGTGCAGGTCCTTCTCGAGGCCCGCAATCGGGGCGAGGTTGACCGGTGCGCGCGGATCGCGGTAGGCGACCGAGGCGTAGCGCGGCAGCCAGGCGGCGGCCGCGTCGATGGCGGCGATCGCGTCCGCACGCCCGGCGCCGGCGGGGACCTCGAGGCGCACGATCCCCGCCCACGCCGACGACCACGGGCCCGGGTCGCCGACGCGTAGGTAGCAGGCGTAGGTGTCGTCACCCATCGCGAACAGGCTCGAGCGCTGCCCGACACCGAGGCCCGGCACCCGGGCCCAGTTCGCCTCATCGAGCATCGGGCGGTGGTGGGTCTTGACGTAGCCGACGATCGGTGTGGTCCGCTCACGCCGGACGTTGAACAGCGGCCCGTCGACGACCGTCAGCCAGCCGTCGTCGCACAACCGCTCGGCCAGCCGACCCTCCGCGGCGCGCATCTGGCGCTGCAGGCGCTGCCGGGCGTCGTCGAGGTCGATCCCCTCCACCGCCAAGGGCTGCCACGACCACGGGCCCTGATCGGGCAGCGATGTCGGCGCGCCGCCACAGAACACCACTACCCGGCCGACCTCGACGTGATCGACGCGCATCCGCGCTCCATCGGTCAGCGCCGCACCGGCAGCCCAGGTGCCCGCCAGGCCCGGTGTGACCGTGCCGTCGGGTTCGTTGCGGGTCAGACGCGCCTCGGTGCGCATCGTGCCGTCGACGAACGCGAGCCGGTCGCCGGGCGCCGCCGGAGCCGGGTCGTGGGCCGTGAGCACCCCGCCGTCCTCAACGATCTCGCACTCGAGCGCGCCCGGCGAGTCGGACGTCGCCGCGAACGACGCGCCGTAGCCGACGTCGAACGGCTCGACACCGATGCGGCCGTGCATGTGCGCCCTTTTTACCCCGGGATTGCTGCTACGCGCCGCACGCATGCCCTTCGTACGGCTCTTGGTCACCGTAGCGGGCACCTGTGACACGCCATCCGTGCCGGTGCCTGGGTGAGTCCCACCACGTGGTGTAGGAGCAGGTCCGCCGAGTAGGGCGAGACGTCGCGTCAAAGTCCCTACGACTGCGGCCGAACAGCTGCAGACTGCCTCTGGAGGTAGCGACGCGAGCGACGAACAGATCGCGAAGCCGGTGTTGAACCCCGGAGGATGGGCGCATCGTCCCTGTACCGCTACGGAGAGATCATGATGTGCACCGTGCGCGAGGTACCGGTCGGTTCGCTCGACGCCTACCAGCGTGCCGTGAGCAGGTCGAGGAGACGCTCGACGTTGTCGCTGCCGGCTACGACCCTGATGAGGCATGGAGGCAGCTGCTCGACGAGCAGGTTGAGCGGGCGCAGCGCTGGCACGATGAGCAGGATGAAGGCTCTACGTGAGGTATAGGGCAGTGCGGTGCTAACTTTCGCCCGGATCTTGGCGTTTCAGGTGTGCTGGGCGGCTGCCGATCGGCGCCAGCCGGTACGACCTCGGCCTGCCGCTGATCTACTGCCTGGTCGAGCACGCTGGCCGTTGGCTGAAGTTGGCCGTCCATGATGACGCAGTGACGCCGACGACACGGTCGCTGACGTGACCTTCGCCGCCTACCAGGCGGTCACTGGTGCGCTCGACGAGAAGCAGGCCGCCACGCTCACCCGCGCGTAGCGGCTGGTTGACCTACGCGGCCGCGAGGACCGCACACCGCCGGTGCTGGTAATCGACCTTCAGGCGCGACGCCGCAAGCGCGACGACCACCAGTACGGAGCCCGGGCCGCCCGACGCTTCTACCCCGTGGCAGCCTACGTCGACAGGTGACGACTACAGGAGCGACTGTGGCAGATCACCAGTCAGCTGGATCCGGGTCGACCCACCCAACGTGCTGTGGACGCTGGACCTGTGCGGCGACCATGCCCCGTGACCTGGTGCCACGCGAGGTGTCCACGGTGAAAACCAGCGTCGGGGCGGTCGAGATCGCCGGCGGTCCGCTCAAGAACGACAACCGTGCGTGCGGTGCGTCTACGAGCAGCACGCTTGACGGACTGCGGACCAACACCCTTCAGCGATCTTGAGTCCGGCAAGTCGTACCCGGGCTGGCACACGTTGTCCCGGCTCGAGTACGCGCTCGAACCTGATGTCCGATTCGTCGGGCGCCGGTCGGTTCGCGATGATGAGGTCGAACCGCGAGTCCGAACTTCAGGCTGAGGTAGCCCGGGGCAGAGTCGTAGTGCTGGCCGACCCACGCAGCTGCCAGCTGGTCCAGGCCGAATCGTGTTGGACAGGAACTGCAGGTGATCGAATCGTCGTGGGCGCCGAGCCGCCAGACGGCGTGGTCGGCGTCGGTGACGACCGCAACAGGGCCGTCAGGCTTGAAGGATCCGTAGCGCAGCCGCAGGCGGTACCCGAGCGCGGCCGAGATCGCCTCACTGAACGTCTCCAACGAGTCCTGGTCGCGCGGGTGGTCGCGAGCAGGCACCACGTACATGACGGCGTTGTCGACCCTCGCGCAACTGGCAAGGCCGGAAAGTGGCTGACGTTCAGCCGCCGCTGACCGATGAGGACTGGGTCGCGCTCCGACAGGAAGAGGTCGACAACCCGCACATCAGGGACACGTCTTGGCAGGCCCGGCGGATCCGGTCGATGGCCGGCTGGTCGCGCAGACCGCAACGGCTCTGACCGGCGCTCGATACGACGGTCTGGGTCCGTGGACGATCGACGGGCTGCTCGACGCCGCGCGGGCACTGGTCACCCGAAGCGGCTGAGGGCCGCCGCGGCCGCCCGGTGGCCGGTCAGCTCATTCGACGACCAAGCGCCAGTCGCCCGGGGCGGCGACTTCGATCCAGCCGGCATCGTCAGGAAGCTGGAAACGGCAGTTGGCTACGCCGCCTCCACAGGAGCCTGCGAAGGCAGGCAGCAACGAGGCGTAGCGGTCGAACACTTGGACGCTGTAGAGCGCATCGCGTTCAGAGACGAACGTCACGTAGCGCCCGGCGATCGCGGAAACGTTGAGCACCTCGAAGCGGGCGCTCTTCGATGTCCCTCGCGTGCCGACTGCCGGCGCGTCGCTGACGTCGCGGATGGTCGCCGTCCAGTCGAACGTTTCAGAACTCAGTGACACGATGTGCGGCAGCTGGGTCCATGGATAGGTGCCAAAGAAGTTCATCGAGACAGTCTCGACAGGAGCTGACGGCGCGACGCAGAAGTATCCCCGGCGGCCGGCGAAATCGCGTTCCGCGCTCGCCGTCGGCTCCAGCGTGTAGTCCGCAGCATGCGTGTCGGGGCTGGTGCAGCTGATCAACAGCCGCGCGCCGAGCGGCAGCTCGACCGGCACAGTTTCTCCGGCTTTGCCGGACACGACGATCGGTTCGGCCAGGTACGGCGGCTGGGCGAGGTCGAGTTCGACGAGCAGGTCGACGTAGCGCATCAGGAACGAGGCCATCTGCCCGTGGGTGACGTTGCCGCCGGGGTTGTAGGTCGTCGCGGTCGTCCCTGCGGTGATCCCGGCACCGACCAGACGTCGGATGTTCTCCTCGTGCACGCTGCCGACGGTGTCGGCGAACGCGTCACCGAGCGGCAGGGTGCGGTCGTAGACCTGCTGGTGCAGCCGGACGAACAGCGCGGCCATCTGGTCGCGGCGGATGTTTCCTTGCGGGTCGAACTCGGTCGCTGATTTGCCGTTGATCACTCCGAGGGATGCGAGCCGGTTGATCTGCGGTGCGTACTCGGTACCGCGGACGTCGTCGAAGCCCTGGTCGAGCGGGGAGCCGGCGTCTTCCAGACCGCTTGCGTCGAGCAGCCCGGCAAGCAGGACGGCATGTTCGACACGGGTGACGTCACGGGCGGCGCCGTAGAGCGAACCGTCGGCTGCCTCGAGGTGAAGCCCCCACCATCGGACACAGTCGATCGATGGGCCGTGTGCGCCGCCGCGGTCGCTGTAGGCCGATTCCGGCACGATCCCGGCAGGACATGCCTTCTCGGTCGTCCGGCTGGCAGCCGCTGCAGGCGTCATACCTGTCACCGCCACCAACGACGCCAGCATCAGCACTGCAGTCAGTCGCCGGATCCTCATGTCTGCCCCTCCACCCGTTTCCCCGGCCAAGGACGCTATCGCGACGTGCGCACGCGCGTGCGCAGTTGCCGAGGGTTGCCGTGAGAACGCACCGTCGGGGGGGCGGTTACGTGTCGGCTGGTCGTCAGCGGCGCGCTGACGACCGATCAGCTCTGATCGGCCGATAGACGCGGGAATCAAGCACCAGACGCGGTTGCGCCGCTGCGCTCAGGCTCGCTTGGGTGTACCGGGATCTCGCTTATGCAGGATCGCTGACGGTGTTCGGACCGGTTACGCCACCCGACGGGCCGCGTTGGCTATCGTCGTCTGCGGCGTTCGGACGCCTACGTGCCATACCCGTCGCTGCCCCGGCAGACGTCCAGGT
>JBBDSD010000317.1:0-4459 GCA_040905065.1 Trueperaceae bacterium
TCACCGGCCGGCCGGTACGCGGCGACGTGGCGATGACCGGCGAGATCACCTTGCGCGGCAGGGTGCTGCCGATCGGCGGCGTCAAGGAGAAGTTGCTGGCCGCCCACCAGGCCGGCATCCACCGGGTGCTGCTCCCCAATGACAATCGCGCCAACCTGGAGGACGTCCCGGAGGCGGTGCTCAGCGAACTCGAGGTGACGCCGGTCAAGACGTTCGGCCAGGTGCTCGCGGTGATGCTGCTGGACGCCGAACCGTCCGCCTACCCCCCACGCACCGACGAACCGGGCACCACCGACCGGCCCGGCGCCAGCGCCTGACCCCACGTCCGGATTTCAAGGGGTCGGTGGCCGGCTCCGAGCGGGTTCGCTCGGAGCGGTTCGGTCAGCGGCGGATCACGACCGTACGATCGTCGCGGAACAGGCGAGACAGCAACGCGCTGATCACGGTCAGCACCAACGCGCCCAGCACCGCGCCACCGAAGCCGGAGACCTGCACCGGCGTGAGCGCCGCCACGACCCCCAACGCCAACGCATTCACGACCAACAGGAACAGGCCGAACGTCAGCACCGTCAGCGGCAGGGTCAGCACGATCATGATCGGACGGACCACGGCGTTCACGAGGCCCAGCACCAGCGCCGACAGCAACAGCGCGCCCAGGTCGTCGCGGGCGATGGACACCCCGACGTTCAGTTGGACCGTCAACCAGAGTGCGAGGGCGTTCAGCGCCCAACGGATCAGTAGGTTCATGCGGTAGACGGTAGCAGGACGCTTCCGCGCCCGTCCTCCTACGGAGGACGGAGGCCGCCGCGGCCCGTGTCTCCGTACGCCCGGCTCAGTCCGGTCGTCTCTCCAGGGTCACCGACCGGTCGACCGGGTCGAAGCCGATCGAGGTCAGGATCCGCGCCAGCTTCGGGTCTTCGGCGTCGGTCTCCGCGATCAGGCTGCCGACCGGACTGCGCGCGGCCAGTTCGTGCAAGGTCGTCAGCAGCAGGCGGCGCAGCATCTCCGTCGACTCCCGGAACGGCGGCAGCACGCCGGCAGCGGTCAGCACGTACCGGCCCTCCAGACCATCGGTCCCGTGGCAGAAAGCGTAGCCGACCGCCTCCCGGTCGGGACTGGGTCGGGCCAGGAACCACAGGTCGGGCCGGAACCGGGCTCCGTGCCGCTTCAGCCACGACCAACGACCGTCGCCGGTCCGGGTGCCCTCCGCCTCGCGGTAGGTGGCGCGGAAGGCGGCGTCGACCTCCGCGCTCCACGACTCCAGCGCCAGCGGCGTGCCCAGCGGTGGGACCTCCGCCAGGTCGAAGCGCAACCGTTCCCGGCTCGCCGTCACGAACCCGAGCGGCGTCAGCCAGCTGGCGTACACGTCGCGTCGCGCGCCGGGGACGGCGTCCAGCGGCAGCGTGGCGGCGTCGTGCGGCGTGCGCTCCAGCACGTGCTGCACGAAGGCGCGCGCGCCTTCGGCGTCGCCGTCGTGCCCCGGTTGCGCCAGACGCGCGGTGCGGTCGTCCGCCTGCGGCGTCGGTGGCAGCAGGTGCAACCCGGCCTTCGGCACCGACGCGCCGGGCGGCTGCCACACCCAGGTACGTTCGGCGTCGCGACGTGCGTCCCGCAGGCGCGGCCCCAACCGCATAGCGGCTCCCGTCGGGTCGGCGTGTCCCGCGAACGCCAACGAGCGCGCCAGGAACCACACCAGTTCGTCGGCCGCCAGCTTCCGAATCACGCGGCACTCTACCGTGGCCCACCGCGACCCACGCGGGCGACCGGCCCGGGCCCGGAGGGCCCGCACGGCGGGTTCGTGCGACCATGCCGCCATGGCCCGACCCCGCATCTTGGGCGGCAGCGCCAAAGGCATGCCGTTGGACACGCCGCCGCGCGGCACCCGACCCAGTCCCTCCCGCCTCCGCGAAGCGCTGTTCGATGCGCTGCAGTTCCGCGAGCGCGGGCCGTTTTTGGACCTGTACGCCGGCTCCGGTGCGCTGGGACTCGAGGCCGCCAGTCGGGGGTGGGACGCCACCCTGGTCGAGCTGTCGCCCGCAGCGGCGGCGGTGATCCGCCGCAACGCCCGGCGCCTCCGCCTCGACGCGACCGTGGTGCAGGACGACGCGCTCGCCTACGCCGCCCGTTCGCCGGGCCGGTTCTCGGTGGTCGCTGCCGCGCCGCCGTACCCCGACGACCTGGTGGCGATCTTCCGGGACCTGCTCCGGGGGGGACCGGCGGCGCCGGGCGGCGTCTACCTGTTGCAGCACCCGACCCAGCTGGACCTGACGACGGCGCTGGCCGACGAACTGCGGGCGGTCACGGCGGACAAGGACGCCGCAGGTCGGCCGACCGGATCGGGCGCCGGCGTCGTCACGGGCGTGCGCGTGCGTCGCTACGGCAGCAACGCCGTCGCCTGGGTCCGGGCGGGCGGGCCTGGTTCCGTGCCGGACGGCGTCTCCGGGACCGAATGCTAGACTCGGTGCGTTGCGAGGACGGCAGGAGACTGCCGCTCGGCGAGCCGCCACGCGTCGTGGCCGCACCGCCCCCTCGGAGGGAGTCCCACTCGACATGATCCAACTGTTCCAGAAGATGTTCGACCGCAACGACAAGGAGGTGTCGCGGCTCGAGAAGCAGGTCGTCGGCGCCGTCAACGCGCTCGAGGCCGAGATGGAGGAGCTCGACGACCTCGAAGCCGCCTTCGGCGCGCTGCGTGAACGGCACCTGCAGGGCGAGAGCCTCGAGGAGCTGATGGCCGCAGCGTTCGCGTTGACCCGCGAATCGGCCAAGCGGCATCTGGGTCTGCGGCACTACGACGTACAGATGATCGGCGGTGCCGCTCTGCACTACGGTCGCATCGCCGAGATGAAGACCGGCGAGGGCAAGACGCTGGTCGCGACGCTGGCGCTGGTCCTGAACGCGATTCCGGGCAAGGGGTCGCACCTGGTCACGACCAACGACTACCTGGCGCGGACCGGGTCGGAGTGGATGGGGCCGGTCTACCGCGGTCTGGGGTTGACGACCGGCGTGATCGAGAACAGCCACGACAACGCCACGCGCCGCGAGATGTACCGGCGCGACGTCACCTACATCACGAACTCCGAACTGGGCTTCGACTACCTGCGCGACAACATGGCGTTCCGGCCGGAACAGCTGGTGCTGCGCGAGGACCACCCACTGCACTACGCCATCGTCGACGAGGTCGATTCGATCCTGATCGACGAGGCCCGCACGCCGCTGATCATTTCGGGGCCCGCCGAACTGGCGACCGACAAGTACTTCGTGATGGCCGACATCGCCAAGAAGCTGGAGCGCGGTGAGCAGGGCGAGGGCGAAAACCCGGTCCCGACCGGCGATTACACCGCCGACGGCAAGACCAAGGACGTGCACCTCACCGAGCAGGGCATCTCCAAGGCTGAGCAGATGCTGAAGATCGACGACATCTTCAGCCACGAGAACATGGAGCTCGGCCACATGGTGCGGCAGGCGTTGCGTGCCAAGGAGCACTACCACCTGGACAAGGCGTACGTGAAGGACGACGAAGGCCAGGTCGTGATCGTCGACGAGTTCACCGGGCGCCTCATGCCCGGGCGCCGCTTCGGCGAGGGGCTCCACCAGGCGATCGAGGCGAAGGAGGGCGTCAAGATCGAGCGCGAGAACCAGACGCTCGCCACCGTCACCTACCAGAACTTCTTCAAGCTGTACGACAAGTTCGCCGGCATGACCGGTACCGCCAAGACCGACGAGAAGGAGTTCCAGGAGATCTACGCCAGCGACGTGCTGGTGATCCCCACCAACGAGGACGTGATCCGCAAGGACGACGAGGACATGGTGTTCCGCACCATCGACGGCAAGTACCGCAACGTGGTCGCGGAGATCGTCGAGGTGCACGGGAGCGGCCAACCGATCCTGGTCGGCACCGTCACCGTCGAAGCGTCGGAAACGCTATCGCGCATGCTCAAACGCAAGGGCGTGCCGCACGAGGTGCTGAACGCGAAGTATCACGCGCGCGAAGCGGACATCGTGGCCCAAGCGGGCCGCAGCGGCGCCGTCACCATCAGCACCAACATGGCCGGTCGCGGTACCGACATCGTGCTGGGCGGCAACCCCGAGACGCTGGCGCGCCAGATGCTGGTCCGCGAAGGGTTCGAACGCTACGACAGCGACACCGAGCTGTTGATCAAGTCGGTGATGATGGACAGGCTGGACGAGGCGCGCGACATCGCGCGGCGCATGGAGGGCCTCCCGCCCGACGTGCTCGGCAAGCTCGAGGCGCTTCGCGACGAGGCGCACGCCGATCACGAGAAGGTGATCACCGCGGGCGGCCTTCACATCATCGGCACCGAACGCCACGAAGCGCGACGGATCGACAACCAGCTGCGCGGGCGCTCCGGGCGTCAGGGCGACCCGGGCAGCAGCCGCTTCTTCGTCAGTTTCGAGGACGACCTCATGCAGCTGTTCGCCAGCGAGCGGGTGCTGG
>JBBDSD010000318.1:0-4413 GCA_040905065.1 Trueperaceae bacterium
CCGTAGGAGTGGGGCCCGTGTCTCAGTGCCCCTGTGGCCGGTCACCCTCTCAGGCCGGCTATCCGTCGTTGCCTTGGTAGGCCATTACCCCACCAACTAGCTGATGGACCGCGGGCCGATCTCCAAGCGAAAAACTTTACTCGAACCACAAGAGGTTCGAGCACATCCGGAATTAGCAGCCGTTTCCAGCTGTTATGCCAGACTTGGAGGTACGTCACCCACGTGTTACTCACCCGTTCGCCACTAAGTCGCCAAGACCTTCACCCCGAAGGGATCCGTTCAAGGCGCTTCGTTCGACTTGCATGTCTAAGGCACACCGCCAGCGTTCATCCTGAGCCAGGATCAAACTCTCCAAAACAAGTGTCGGAATTATGGCTCCGAACAGGCCTGTTTGGTATTGCTGGTTTGCAGAAATCGACAGGTCGTTGCGAACCGGATTGTCAAGGTGCTCGGCGCTTTGCAGCGCAAGTACCGAGTATGCCAGGTTCGAATCTTGCTGTCAACCCTGCAGGTTTCGGATCTCCGAGCCGAGCCGTAGCTCGTGGAAGATCCACGACCGTCGTCTCCACCTCCCGCGAACGGGCAAGAAACGGGGCCGCTTCGATCGAAATCGACGGGTCATCGTTTGCGAACCGGACTGTCAAGGTGCTCGGCGCTCAGGGGCGAACCCCTTTGCGAGCGCAAGGAGTAGACTACACCCCCGGCCCGCGCCACGTCAACCCCCTGCGCGTCCATGCGCTCGTCTCGCCCGGAAACGGCATGCGACGGAGCCCCGTGCCGGACCTTCCGCGCTCCCACGGAGACGCGTGTCGGACGCTGCTGCCGGCGACGCCGCCCGCACGGTAGGCTGCCTGCATGAACCGTGACGAACTGGTCCGCTGGCTGGACGCGACGCTTCAGGTCGCCGACTTCGACGACCCGTCCCTCAACGGGCTGCAGGTCGAGGGCGCGCACGAGGTGAGCAAGGTGGCGGTCGCGGTCGACTCCAGCCTCTCCACCTTCGAACAGGCGGCCGACGTCGGCGCCGACCTGCTGATCGTGCATCACGGCCTGTTCTGGGGGCCGGCCGCGCCGATCCGCGGCATGATGGGCGACCGCGTCCGCTTCCTGCTGGAGCGCGGCATCAACCTCTACGCTGCGCACATCCCGTTGGACGCCCACCGCGAGCTCGGCAACAACTGGGGGCTGGCCCGCATCCTGGGCATGGACGAGCTGCGCCCGTTCGGCCGCTTCGGCGGCGCCCTGGTCGGCGTCGCCGGCGTGTTCCCCACCCCAATCGCGCTGCGCGAGCTCGCCGACCAGCTCGAGAAGGAGCTCGGCGAGAGCGTGCTGGTCCACGCCGGCGGGCCGATGGAGGTCGGTTCGCTCGGCATCGTCTCCGGCGCAGCCGCACGCGAGGTGGACGCCGCCGCCGACCAGGGCCTCGACGCCTTCCTGACCGGCGAGCCGAAGCACGACGTGTTCTACGTGCCGTTCGAACGGAAGATCAACGCCCTCTTCGCCGGCCACTACATGACGGAGACGGTCGGCGTGCACCTGCTGGCGCGCCGCATCGAGGAGGAGTTCCAGCTCGACACCGAATTTCTGCTGCTCCCGACCGGCCTGTGACCGACGCCGGACGGTTCGTCGTCTTCGAAGGTCCCGAGGGCGCCGGCAAGAGCACCCAGGTCGAGCGGCTGGCTCACCGGTTGCGTCGCGAAGGACGCGAGGTACTGACCACCCGCGAACCCGGCAGCACGGCGACCGGCGACCGGGTCCGTGCGTTGCTCCTGGACCCGGACGCCGCCATCGAACCGGTCGCCGAGTTCCTGCTGTATGCCGCCGCCCGCGCCCAGCTCGTGCACGAACGGATCGAGCCCGCGCTGCTTCGCGGAAGCGACGTGCTGTGCGACCGGTTCGCCGCCTCCAGCGTCGCCTACCAGGGGTACGGCCGCGGCGTGGAGGTGGAGTGGATCGACGCGGTGAACGCGCACGCCACGCGCGGCCGGTCGCCCGACCTCACCGTGCTGCTGGACCTGCCGGCCGAAGAGGGCCTGGCCCGCATCGCGGCGCGCGGTGCGACCGACCGCCTGGAGCGGGCCGACCTGGCGTTCCACCGACGCGTGCGCGACGGCTACCTCCGCTTGGCGGGCACGAACCCCGGCTGGGTGGTGGTCGACGCCCGCGCCAACGAGGAGACGGTGGCCGACGCGGTGGCCACGGCCGTGCAGGCCGCTCCCCGAACGGCGGAGCCGTGAACCGGACCGGCGCCCTCCGCGGGGTCGTCCGCTCGGTCGCGTTCGGCGTCGTCCTCGCATGCGCCGCCTGCGCCCAGGCCCCCGTGCCGGAACTGGACGCCCAGGTGCTCCAGCGCCTCCCGCACGACGGGGAGGCGTTCACCCAAGGGCTGCTCTGGCACGACGGACGGCTGTTCGAGAGCACCGGCCTGTACGGCGCATCCAGCGTGCGCCGCGTCGATCCCGACGACGGCCGCGTCGAAGCGATCCGCTGGCTGCCGGACGACGAGTTCGGCGAGGGCCTAGCGCGCGTCGGCGACCAGCTGATCCAGCTCACCTGGCGGGCGGGACGCGCCTACCGCTGGCCTCTCGACGGGTTCGAGCGGGGCGACCCTCCCCTGACGGTGCACGCCTACGACGGCGAGGGGTGGGGCCTGTGCCATGACGACGACCGTCTGATCATGAGCGACGGCAGCGACCGGCTCTTCTTCCGGAACCCGGACGACTTCGACCTGCGCGGCTCGGTGCAGGTCCACTGGGACGGCGAACCGCTGGAACGGCTCAACGAGCTGGCCTGCGTCGACGGCAGCGTCTGGGCCAACGTCTGGTTCGACGACCGCATCGTCCGCATCGATCCCAATGATGGGCGCGTCACGGCATGGATCGACCTCTCGGGCCTGCTTCCGGCCGCCGAGCGCGAGCCGCTCGGTCCCGACGCCGTCCTCAACGGACTTGCCTGGGATCCCGAGCGACGCGTCCTTTACGCCACCGGCAAGCTCTGGCCGGCGGTGTTCGCACTTCGGATCGAGGGAGAGTAGGTCGGCGCCACCTGCGCGCCGACCGGGACGCGCCAACCGGGACGCGCCGACCGGACGTCCGCCCGCGGAGCGGGGGTCAGTCCCGGGACGCTTTGCCGCTGCTCTTGGCGCTGCTGGAATCGGTGGAGCCGGACGTCTTCTTCGCGTCGGTTCCGGTCGAAGATGCCTCCCCGGACCCGGACGATTCCTTGGCCGAAGCGCCGTCCTTGCCGGCGCCGCTGGCCCCGTCGCTCGCCGAACCGCTGGACGCGTCCGAGCCGTCCTTGCTTCGGGCCTTGCCGTTTCCGCTTCGGCGCGAGTCCGTCACGTAGAAACCCGAACCTCGAAACGCGATGCCGACCGGCTGCACCAGGCGCTTCACCGGGTCGCCGCTCTCCGGGTGCGCGGTCCACGCGTCCTCGGTGATGCGTTGCTCGACTTCGAACGTCTCTTGCGTCTTCAGGTTTCGGTACACGTAGACCGGCATGCTTCCCCTCCACGGGACGGGATTTCGTTCGCGGCCGTACGGATCGCCTCTCAGCGTCCGTAGCGGACGCGACCACGCCCATGAATCTAGCACCCTGCTACGCTCCGTGCATGTCGTGCACGTCCGCACCCGACGCACCCGACGACACGGCCCCTTGGCCGTGATCGGCTCGTGCGCCTGGGGCGCCCCGTAGGTGCGCACGAACGGACGCTGTACGGCCTGGCCGGCGTGGGCGATCTGATCGCGGCGACCTGCGCCACCTCCCGGAGCCGCAACCACGCCGTCGGCGTGCGCCTGGCCCGCGGCGAGCCGCTGGACGCCATCGTTCGTAGCGGCGTCACCGCCGAAGGGCTGGGCACGGTTCGGAGCGTGACCGCGTACGCCGACCACGCCGAGCTGCGTCTGCCGATCGCGCAGGCGACGCTCTTCGTGACCCGAGGCGACCGCAGCGCCGAATCGGCCCTTCGCGACCTGTTGCTCGGCGACCCACGAAACGAGTGGGAGGACGGCAGCGGATAGGATGCCCCCATGACCGCCATCGCCGCGAGCGGACTCACGAAACGGTACGGCCGCACCGCCGCCGTCGACGCCCTGGATCTCGAGGTACGTAGCGGGGAACTGGTCGGCTTCCTCGGGCCCAACGGTGCCGGCAAGACCACCACCCTGCGGATGCTGGCCGGCCTGATCCGCCCCACCTCCGGCCGAGCCGAGATCCTGGGCACGCGCGTACCGGGTCCAGCCCTGCGCCGCGTCGGCACCATGATCGAGGAACCGAGCTTCTACCCGTACATGACCGGCCGCGACAACCTGCGCTACGCGGCGCTGCTTCACGGCGGCGTGCCGAACGCACGCATCGACGAGGTGCTCGCCTTCGTACGCATGGAAAACGCCGCCGGCAAACGCGTCGGCGCCT
>JBBDSD010000319.1:0-4391 GCA_040905065.1 Trueperaceae bacterium
ACGTTCCGCATCGACCGCGCCCCACAACGTCGCGGCGTGGCGCGGGTCGCCGCTCGCGGACGCCAGGCAGGCCAAGCCCTCGATCGTGTAGGCCGCCGAGAGCCGGTCTCCCAACCGAACGTTCGTGGCGAGCGCCGTGCGGTAGCGCGTGCGCGCCTCGCCCAAGGCGCCGCTGCGCTTGGCGACGATCCCCAGGTTGTACTGCCGGGATGCGACGCTCCAGGCGTCGTCCAGGCGGGACGCGATCTGCAGGCTGGACGCGTACCAGCGACGCGCCCGGTCGTGGTCGTCACGCCCGCTGGCCACGATCCCGAGCCCGTTGCGTGCCGAGGCGTCCACCGAGGCGGGCAGCTGGTCCGTCGGCCGGCGCAGCACCTGGAGGAATCCCTGCTCCGCCTCAGCCGGACGGCCCAGGTCCAGGAGCACGAAGGCGCACAACAGCTCCAGGTGGGCCGTGATCGCAGCGTCCTCGTGCATCGCTGCGATCCACAACGCCTCCTGGGCGGCAGTTGCACCGTGCGGGGACCACGGCGCCAGGTGCGCGAGGGTCGATAGGCCCCGGGCGCGATCGACGGTCGGCTCGGCCGCAGCGGGATGCGCCAACAGGCGCATGAGGGCGCCGGCCACCTCGGGACCGTGCCCGTGCACGGTCCAGAAGGTGCGTAGCGACGCCGCGATGCGCAGGCCGGCGCGGGGGGCGCGCCGTGCGGCGTGGACCAGCGACGCCCGCAGGTTGGCCGCGTCGAGCGCCAACCGGTCCAGCCACGACGCCTGATCGGCGCCCAGCAGGCGAGGCCCTGCCCGCAGCGCCAATCGTTCCATCACCTGCACATGACGCGTTTCGGCGCGAGCCGCCAAGTCGGGCCGGTCCTCCAGGCGTTCCCGGACGTAGCGGCGCAGCAACGTCGGCAGGCGATGGCGACGGCCGCCCACGGGGGCGTCGCTGGCGACCAGCATCGACGCGTCGACCAGCGCCCGCAGCGTGCGCGCGTTGGCGCCTGCCACCTGCCGAGCGGCGGCGTCGTCGAAGCCGTCGTCGAACACCGATGCCCGCAGCAGCACCGTTCGCTCGTGCTCCGCGAGCAGCGACCACGACCGATCGAACACGGCCCGCATGGCGACGTGCCCCGACGCGATGTCGCGCGACGGCGTGGCCAGCGCGTCGATGGAGGCGTCGAGAGCACCCGCGATCTCGACCACCGGCATCGACCGGACCCAGACCGCGGCTAGCTCGATCGCCAGGGGCGAGCCGTCGACCGTTTCGCAGATGTGCCGGACGTGCGGGGCGTCCTGGTCGCGGCGGGCCAGGTCCGCGCGCGCCCTCTGGGCACGCTGCCAGAAGAGGCGCACCGCGTCGGGATCGGAGCGGTCCGTGACGGGGCTCCCCGATGCGCGCCCTGGCGCGCCGTCGGCAGGGGTCGGCGTCTCCAGCGACAGGCCGCCCAACTGCCAGACGTGCTCCGCCTCCAGCTCCAGGCGCTGACGCGAGGTGACCAGCTGTCGCAGCGTCGGGAAGCGGGCCAGTAGGTCGGACAGGACGACGGCATCGTGGGCGGCGCCCTCGGCCTCGTCCAGCACCAGCACCAGCAGCACGCGAGCGTCGCGGAGGGCCGCCTCGAGGGCGGTGTCGGTCGGTGCGCCGTACCCTGACGGGGGCCCGACCGCGGCGGCGATCGCGGTCTCGATGCCGGGCCCGTCGCGCACGCCGTCCAGAGGCACCAGGACCAGCGCGTCCAAGCGGTGCGACCGGGCCTGCTCGCGCGCCACCTCGAGCGCCAGCCGCGACTTGCCGACGCCGCCGGGACCGAGGATCGTGACCAGGCGTGCGTCGACCCGGTCGAACAGGTCGGCGATCCCGGCGCGTTCCCGCTCGCGACCCACGAACGAGGTGGTCGCGGTGGGGAGGGCGTGCGTGGTGGGGGCGTCGCTCCGAGCGTGGCTCAGGCGGGCCTGGGCCTCGGTCCGTTCGGGAATCGGTCCCGACGGCTCCTCGAGCGACCTCTGCAGACGCAAGGCCGGATCGCGGCGGTCGTACGATCCCGCGCACAGCAGGTCGATCAGGCGGGACGCGTCGTCGGGCTTCGGTTCGGTGGCACCCGCCACCTCGTTGGCCCGCTCGGCCAGAGCGGCGGCCCGTTCGAACTCGCCGTCGCGGGCCAGGCGTTCGGCACGGCGCAGCAGCACCTCCCGGGCTCGGTCGGCCAGGCGTTCACGGGTGTCGTACAGCCACTCCTCGACCTCGATGCCGACCTTCAGGTCGACGCCCGCCAAAAAGGCGCCGTGATGGAGCCGGAGGACGCGGTCGACGTCTTCGCTCGCTAGGGCGTCGTGCAGCTCGTGCACGTCGCAGGCGAGCGTGGTCGCCACCGAGGTGGCGTCCGCGTCCACCGTGCCGGGCGCTTCGGACCGCAGCCGCTTCAGCGTCACGGAGAGGCGGTTGCGGCCGTCGGCCGAGTCGGGCCAGAACAGGTTCGATAGACGCCGGCGCGGTTGCCGGCCCTCGAGCGCCAGGTAGGCCAGCAGGAGCAGCGGCTTGGGCCGCCGCATCGGCGGCCCCTCCAGCTCGAGTCCCCCCAACGTCCGTAGGCGCATGCAGGGAGGATACCGGCCGCCTCCCCATCAGGCGCAGGGGCTCGCCCGCCGGTGGGGCGTCAGCGCTGCTGGGTGCGCTGCGCGGCGCGGGCGGTCCGGACCGAGTCGGTCAGAAGATCCAGCCACGTTGCGAGGCACCACATGGCGAACGACAGGCCCACGATCAGCAGCAGGCCGTCCAGCACGGTCGTGGCCAAGGCCGCGCTGGTGGCGACGATGCCGACGCCGGCCAGGGCGGTCCAAGCCCGCGTCCGAGGATCGAGGGACGCTCGCGACCGAGAGCGTGCGGACGCGCGGTCGGGCGACAGGAGCCTGGGCATCGTCGTGCGGGAGCGATGCAGCAGCGCCTCCCGGCTGGCGGCGGGCGGCTTCGCGCGCCCCGCCGTGCGCCAGGCGAACGCCGTCGCCGCGATCGCGCCCATGAGCACGGCGAGGGTGAGGAACCTTCCGGCGACCTCCGCCAGCGATGCGACCCCCAGGCTACTGAGGATGGCAGCGGCCATCAGGGCCAGCAGCACGAACGCGGACGGGCGTACCGACGTGGAGCGGTCGCTTCCGGAGCGGAGTTGGGGACGATCGGGAACCTGCGGGGTGTGCATCATGGTCGGAACCTCCCGGCGGCGGGGAGCTGGGGACACCGTGCCGTGTCGCGCCGGTCCGCCTACCTGGAGCTACCGTGGCCGACCGAGCCTGTCTTGCCCCTGTCCGCTCCTGTCCGGTCCTGTTCGACCCCTCGGAACGCGCCTCGGGCTCAGCCGCTGCGGCCCGTCGCCGCGTCGATCGCCGCCCACGCGTCCGCGAAGCCGTCGCACGCTTGGCGCACCAGCGGTTGATCCAGGTAGCGATCCACGTCCTTCTCCCACACGAAGCAGGCGCGCACGCCCAGGCGGGCGTAGGTCGGGATCTCGGTCGGGTCGTAGATGCCGGGGCAGAGCTGCACGTCGGCGTGCTGGGCGTCCAGCAACGCCTGCATGCGGGCGACTTCGTCCTGCTTGGACGCCAGTCCGGCCCGCTGCAGCATGCCGCCGTACGGCGCCACCATCGTCGCGCCGGCCGCCACCGCGAAGGTCAGCCAGGTGGGGGTCGGTACCACCGTCGCCATCGGTCGGATGCCCTGATCGCGCAGGGTGCGGATCACGCCCAGCCCGTCGCGGGTGGCGGGCACCTTGATGCCGATCCGTTTCGGGTCGATCTGCAGCATGGCGTCCGCCTCGTCCAGCATCTCGCGTTGGGGGGCGTCGCGCAACTGGTACCAGGCGGTGCCCGCCGCCTCGATCAGGTCGGCGAACAGCTCCTTCGGGGCGCGGCCCTCGGCCGCCACCACCGCCGGGTTCGTGATCGCCCCTCGGAAGATGCCCAGGGTCATGCGCTCCCGCACCCGCTCGGGGTTCGCGTCGGCCAGCCAGAAGTTCACCTCATGCGCTCCTTTCGCGGCCGAACAGGGCCGCACCGATGCTTCCTGCGTGCCGGCCCAGCCGGGCCGGGACCACCGGGACCGTCAGGCCGTTCGGGCGCCACGCGACGGCGTCCAACTCTTGCGCCAGCGGACCGAACAGCGCGTCGCCGCTCTGCGCCAGCCCGCCGCCGATGATCACGCGCTCGCTGTCGAACGCGTTCACGATGCCGGCGACGGCGACCGCCAAGGCGCGGACCATGCGCGCCCACTCGGCCTCCGCTTCGGGCCGGCCCGCCTGCAGGTCGGCCAGCAGGTCCTCGTTCGCAGCGTAGCGTCCGCCGGTCCGTTCGGACAGCCAGGTGGCGCCCAGGTGCCACTCGACCGACCCGGGCGTGGGGAACAC
>JBBDSD010000320.1:0-378 GCA_040905065.1 Trueperaceae bacterium
CTGCATCCTCTGCGATGCCGATGTCGCCGTGCCGCTGGACGCTGCGTGGACCGAACGGTTGGGACCGGTCGGCTTCGCCGGCGTGGCGCGCACCGTGCTGGCGCCCAACGGCGAGTTGGTCAGCGTGAAGGAAGCGGTCGCCGAAGCCGGACCGGATCAGGTCCTGGTGGTGCACGGCCCGACCGACCGCGCCATCTGGGGCGGCTCGCTCGCCGCGGCCGCGCACGACCGGAAGGCGGTGGGTGCGGTGATCCACGGGCTGCTACGCGACGCCGCCGAGATCGCAGCGGTCCCCTCCTTCGGGGTGATCGCCTGCGGTCGCCGGGCCCGCCGCAGCGATCCGGCCGCCGTGGGCGCGCGCGACCTGCCGATCGCCGT
>JBBDSD010000320.1:388-4380 GCA_040905065.1 Trueperaceae bacterium
GCACGTTGGTGCGGCCCGGCGACCTGGTCGTGGTCGACGCCAACGACGCCGTGCTGGTGCGCCCCGACGCCTGGACGGAGATCGCCGAGCGGCTGGACGCGTGGGTCGCGGCGGAAGGCAGCTGAGCGACCCGGACGGGTGGTCCGGGCCGGCGACCGCGACCCCGTCGTCAGCCGCCCATCCCGGAGGGAGGACCCTCCCGCACCTTCCGGTCCCGCACCGTCGCTTCGAGGATGCCGATCCCCGCCACCGATCCACCGATCCGCATGCCGTCGCTCAGCACCACCGCGCCGGGCGTGCCGGTGAGGATCAGGTCGCCCGGCTCCAGCGTGGACACGGCCGAGAAGAACGCCACGAGTTCCCACGGCGAGAAGCGCATCGCCGCCACCCGGTTGCTGCGCTGGGCCACGCCGTCCGCGAGCGTGGCAATCTCGACGGCGCCCAGGTCCGCCGGGTCGTCGGTCAGCCCGTCGACCGGCACCAGGCGGTCGCCCAGCACCAGGAAGGTGTCGAAGCTCTTGGCGCGCGTCAGGAAGCGGGGGTTGCGTTCGAGCACGTCCTCGGCCGTCATGTCGATCACCTGCGCGAAGCCGGCGATCACCGACGGCGCGTCGGCCGCAGCGACCTCGTAGCACCGTTCGCCGACCACCAGCGCCAGTTCCGCCTCGCCGGTCGTGCGGTCGCTCTGCAACGGAAGCACCACTTCGCCCCCCGGACCGATCAGGGTGGTGGCGGGCTTCATGAAGGTCGCCGGTTCCTCCGGGCGTTCCTCCGCGAGATCGGTGGCGTGCTCCTCGTAGTTCAGGCCGACCGCCACGATCTTCGGCGGGCGCGCCAACAGCGGCGCCGGGGCGAAGTCGTCGGGCAACGTCGGGACGCCGGCCGCGGCATCCTCGTTCGCGGCCAGCCAGGCGCGGAACGCGGCCAGCCGTCCGCTCCGGATCAGCGACTCGACGTCCACGGGCCAGTCGCCGCCCAAGGTCCAGTTCAGGGCGGAGAGCGCCACGCGGCGGCCGCCGATCTCGACGGCGCCGCGGACCCCTTCGTCGGTGCGGTAGGCGATCAGGTGCATGCGGGATTGTCGCACGTCGCTCCGAGGCGAAGCCCGCCGGGGCGAAGCGTTCAGGGACGCAGTACCGTGGCACCCACCGGCGCGAAGCGACCGACCGCCGAGAGCGCGTCGCCGGCCGCGTCCAGCGGCGCGATCTCGCCGACCAGGCGATCGATCGGCAGACCGCGCGCTTCTACGAAGCGGAACAGCTCCGGGTAGCGCCGGGCGGGCATGCCGTGACCGCCCAGCACCGTCAGTTCGTGGCGGATCACCTCGAACATCGGGACCACTGGGGCGGCGTCCTCCCCGAGCAGCAGACCCAGTTGCAGGTGCCGGCCGCGCCGCCGCAGCGAGCGGATCGCCTGGGCGCAGGTCGCGGGGCTGCCGAGGGCGTCGACCGACAGGTGCGCGCCGCCGTCGGTGACGTCGCGGACGGTGGCGACCGGATCGTGCGTGCGGGCGTTCACGGTGACGAGGGCGTCGTTCCGCCCGGCGTGCGTTCCCCGCGGCGCCCCGGGGCCGGCCGCTGCGTCCCCGCGGCGCACGGCCGCGGCCAGCTCGCGGGCCAGTTGGAGCGGCTCGTCCCGCACGTCGATCGCGACCACCTGCGCCCCGGCGGCGAGCGCAATCAGCACGGCCGAGAGGCCGACGCCGCCGCATCCGTAGATGCACACCGTCTCGCCGGGGCGGAGCCCGGCCCGATCGGTCAGACCGGCGAACGCCGTCATGAAGCGGCAGCCAAGCGCGGCCGCCTCGTCGAAGCCGATGGCGTCCGGCAGGCGAGCTACGTTCACGTCGGCCCACGGCACGTGCACCGCTTCGGAGAACGATCCCCAGCCGTCGAACCCCGGCTGGTACTCGCGTTCGCACAGGTTCTGCACGCCGTCCCGGCACGGCCCGCAGCTGCCGCAGCCGCAGCAGAACGGAGCGGTGACGCGCTCGCCGAGGCGGACCGACCGCACGCGTTCGCCGACGGCGCGGACCACGCCAGCGAACTCGTGGCCCGGCACGTGGGGCCAGGCGACGGTCGGGTCGTGCCCCACCCAGGCGTGCCAGTCGCTGCGGCAGACGCCGGTGGCGCGCACCTCGATCACGGCGCCGTCGGGCGCGGGGGTGGGCTCCGGTACATCGCGGAGCGTGGGCTGGGCGTTGGGGGCGTCGACGACGATCGCGCGCATGCGGCCATGCTACGCCGCGACGGCGCGGCCGCCTGGCGTCCGGAATGGGGCGCGACGAGGTCCCGTGCAGCAGGACGTCGTCGCGCCGCGCGTCACGGCGGGTCTCAGTCGGCGGCGGTCGCCTCGCTCAGTTGCGCGTCGCTGGGCACGATCAGGACCATGCCGGAGAAGATCAGGTTCGGGTTCTCGATCAGGTGCTCGTTGGCGGCCAGCACGTCGGGCCAGCGGTTGCCATTGCGGTAGAAGAACTGGGCGATGGTGGACAGCGAATCGCCGGGCTGCACCGTGTAGATCCCGCGCGCGCCACTGAGGTAGGCGACCTCGCTCTGGGCCGCTTCGAGCTGTTCGCGCGTGGCGTCGAGCTGGGCCTGCTGCTCCTGACTGACCATCTCGAGGTTCGCCAGTTCGGCGATCTGGCTCGCGAGCCGGTTCGTGAGCGTGCGCGCCTGCTCCCGGGCTTCGGAGAGCGTCCTGCGCGTCTCGTCCAGATCGCTGCGCATCCGCTCCGCTTCGCCGCTGACCTGCGCCAGGTCGTCCGCCAACGCGTCGCGCTCGGTGGCGACTTGGGACAGTTCGGTCTCGGTAGCGCTCAGGGTCTCCTCGGTCGTGCCCAGGGCCTCCTCCGTCGTGCTCAACTGGTCGCGCGTCGCTTCCAGGTCGGCCCGAGTCGCCTGCAGGTCGGCGCGAGCGGCGTCCAGCTCCTCCGTGCGCGCGGACAGGTCGGACTCCAAGCGGTCGACGTTCGCGACCGCTCCGGCCAGGTCGGCTTCGAGCCGGTCGCGGGTGTCGCGCAGATCGTCGCGCGTGGCCTGCAGGGACTCGACCTGCTGCGACGCGTCGGAGGCCTCGTCGCGGACCTGCGCCAACTGGTCGCGGACGTCGCTCAGTTCGGTGTTCCGCTCGGCCAGCTCCGACTCGAGGCGAGCCACGTCGTCGCTGGCGGCGTCCCGCTCCGACCGAAGGCGTTCCCGGTCGGCGTCGGCATCGTCGGTGACGGTGGCCAGCTCGGACTCCAAGCGTTCGACGTCGGCCTCGCGCGCGCTGCGCGCCGACTCGGCCTCGTCCAGCGCCTGCGTGAGCTCGTCGCGCTCCTGCTCGAGGGCCGCGATCCGTGTCTCCATCGTCGCGGCGGTCGTCTCCAGTTCGGAGAGACCCGCTCGGGCGTCGTCGCGTTCCGCTCGCGTCTCGGCCAGATCGGCCTGCAGCTCGTCCCGCTCCGAGCGGACGGTGGCGAGCTCCGCTTCGGTGGTGGCCAGCGCTTCGACCCGCTCCTCCAAGCGGTCCTGCAACGTGGTCACGTTGGCGAGGGCCGAGTCGCGCTCGACTTCGACCACGGTGAGATCGGTGGCGATCGAGGCGCGCGCGTCGCGCGTTTCGCTCAGCGCCTCCTCCACGTCGGCGAGCTCCGCTTCGGTGGCGGCGAGCGCCTCTTCCGCCCGGGCCAGCTCGGCTTCGCGCTCGGCGAGCTCGGCCGCTCGTGCTTCGGCGCGCGCCTCGGCCTCGTCCGCCCGCGCGTTGGCGGCCGCCAACGCCGCGTCCAGCTCGTCGACCAGGCCCCCGAGCCGCGACAGTTCGGCCTCGAGCGCGTCGCGTTCGGCTTCCGCCTGCACGGCGCGCTCGAGCGCCTCCGCGGCCCGGTCCTCGGCCTGTTCGGCCCGTTCGCGCGTGGCGTTCAACTCGCTGGCGAGCCGGGTCGCCTCGTCGGCGGCCTCCGCGCCCGCGGTCGTCGCCTGCTCCAACTCGGCCGTCAGACGCTCGACTTC
>JBBDSD010000321.1:0-3072 GCA_040905065.1 Trueperaceae bacterium
ACCGCCGGTACGCTGAACGTGGCGCCCGAGGCGATGCTGATGACGGTCGCGGTCGCCGCCAGCACCGCGTTCGCCACGCCGGTCGCGTCGCCCGTGAACGCCCTGGTGCTGGGACCGGGGCGGTACCGGTTCCGCGACTTCGTGAAGGTGGGCCTGCCGGTGGTGATCCTGATGATGATCGCCACGCTGCTGGTGGTGCCGGTCCTGTTCCCGCTGACACCCTGACGGGGACCGGGGCCCTTACGGCCCGGTCGCGGCTCGCCCGAACCGACCGTCGGCCTCAACCGAACCGTCCGGACAGGTAGTCGGCGGTGCGCGCTTCGCGCGGATTCGCGAACAGGTCCTCCGTCTCGCCCGCCTCGATCAGGCGACCCAGGTAGAAGAACGCCGTCACGTCCGACACGCGCCGGGCTTGCTGCAGGTTGTGCGTCACGACCAGGATCGTCACCTGGTCCTTGAGGCGCAGGATCAGGTCCTCGATCGCTTGCGTCGCCTGCGGGTCCAGCGCGCTGGTCGGTTCGTCCATCAGCAGCACCTCGGGCCGCACCGCCAACGCGCGCGCGATCGAGAGGCGTTGCTGCTGTCCGCCCGAGAGTCCGGCCGCGGGCGCGCGCAGCCGGTCCTTCACCTCGTCCCACAGCACGGCCTGCCGCAGGGCGGTCTCGACCGCATCGTCCAGCACCACGCGCTTGCGGATGCCGACCAGACGAAGGCCGGCAGCGACGTTGTCGAAGATGCTCATCGTCGGGAACGGGGTGGGCTTCTGGAACACCATGCCGATCTTGCGGCGGATGGTCACCGGGTCGCTGCGCGGGTCGCACACCTCCATGCCCCCGTCCAGCACGGCGCTGCCCGAGACCTTCGCGCTCGGCGTCAGGTCGTGCATGCGGTTCAGGGCGCGCAGGAACGAACTCTTGCCACACCCCGACGGTCCGATCAGGGCGGTGACGCGGTGAGCCCGCACCGGCAGGGACACTTCGTCCACCGCGACGTCGTTGCCGTAGCGGACGGTGAGGTCCCGCACCTCGAGCTTGACGGTGGCGGACGGCACGGTGCTGGCCGCCTCGGCGGCACGCGGATGAGCGACGGGCGAGGGAACGGTACGCGAAGCGACGGTCATGGGAACCTCCTCCGGGTCGCGACCCGGGCGCCGACGAAGACGATGATCACCAGGCCCAGGAGCAGCACGGCCGCGCCCCAGCCCATGGCGTGCCACTCTCGGTAGGGGCTGACCGCTAGGCTGTACAACCGCTGCGGCAGGGTGTCCATCGGCGCCAGCAGATCGAACGTCAGGTAGTTGTTGCCGAACGACGTGAGCATCAGCGGCGCTGCCTCCCCCGCGGCCCGGGCGAAGGCGATCAGCACGCCGGTGACGATGGGGACCCGGGCGGCCGGCATCGAGGTGGAGAGGATGACCCTCCAGCGCGGCACCCCCAGCGCCAGCGTCGCCTCGCGCAGCGACCAGGGCACGGCCGCCAGCGCGCTCTCGGTAGCGCGCGCCAGGATCGGCAACATCACGAACGCCAGCGCGACCGAACCACTCAGGGCGGAGAAGCTCCCCATCGGTTGCACGATCAGCGCGTACGCCAACAGGCCCTTGAGGATGGCGGGCATGCCGTTGAGCGTGTCGGTCAACACGCGGAGCGACGGGTTGAGAGGATGGTCGGGGAACTCGGCCAACAGCACGCCGGCCCCGATGCCGAACGGAAGCACGAACGCCAGCGCCAGCCCGTCGATCACCAGCGTGCCGATGATAGTGTGCATCAGGCCGGTCGGTCGGCCCTGCTGCGCCCGCGCCGGCGACCCGAGGTCCTGCGTGAAGAAGTCCAGCGACAGCGATCCCAGGCCGTTCACCAGCACGTAGCTGATCACGGCCAGCAGCGGCGTCATGACGATGATCACCGCCAGGATCAGCAGAGCGTGCACCATGGCGTCGCGGCGCCTGCGCGCTCGCAACGTGAGCATCACGACCCCCGCGATCCGACGGTCAGGCGGCGTTGCAGCCACGCCGCCCCCAGGTTGATCACCAGCGACAACAGGAACAGGTAGAACCCGACGGCCACCAGACTGGAGTAGTGCAGGTTCTCGACCGCCTCGCGAAACTCGTTGACGATCACCGACGGCATCGTCGCCGCCGGACCGAACAGCGTGAACGGCAGCTTGTTCGAGTTGCCGATCAGCATGGCGGCGGCCATGGTCTCGCCGATCGCACGACCGAACGCCAGGATGGCGCCGGCCACGATCCCTCCGCGCGCGTACGGAACGACGGTGCGGCGGATCACCTCCCAGCGCGTGGCGCCCAGCGCCCACATCGCTTCGCGCTGCTCGATCGGGACCGACCGCAGCGCGTCGCGGGCCAGCGCGGTGGTGAACGGCACCACCATGAGCGCCAGGACCAGGGTGAAGGTGACCATGTTGTAGTTCTGCGGCGTGCCCAGGACCGCTAGCACGCCGGCCGGAAGCTGGTCGACGACCGGTGCGGCCCACTCCGGCGGCCGCGCGAACGTCAGGTAGACCGGCAGGTAGAACGTGTCGCGCAGCCACGGCGCCAGCACGAAGATTCCCCAGATGCCCAGCACCACGCTCGGAATCGCGGCCAACAGATCGACGGTGCCGTCGATGAACGCGGCCAGCCAGCGCGGCGCGTACTCGGCGGTGTAGATGGCCAGCGCAACCGCCGGGAAGAACGACAGCGCCAGCGCGGCCACGCTGGTGATCAGCGTACCCAGCAGGAACGGACCGGTACCGAACTGGCCCGTCACGGGGTTCCACGCGGTCCCGGTCAGGAAGCCGAGGAACCCGAACGTCTCGATCGGCGTGCGTCCCTCGGCCCACAGGACCCACCCCATGGCGACGGCGAGGGCCACCACCGTCAGAGCCAGTCCGGTGACGAGGACCAGGAACGCCCGGTCGCCGGGGCGTCGGAAGCGAGAAGGCATCGGTCGGGCCAACGCCTCGTCGACGCCGTCCCGGGTGGGGGGTGGGACTTCGATCACGCTACGCAACGAGGACCTCCTGGACGGCGTGCCGAGGCGACGCCCGGTAGCGGGAAGGTCCGCGCGGACGCTGCGT
>JBBDSD010000321.1:3082-4349 GCA_040905065.1 Trueperaceae bacterium
CCCCCCGGGTCCGGATCGGGCCGGTGCTCAGCGAGCCCGGTGCTCTTCGAGCAGCGTGCGTCCGATCGGCTCGTCGTCGTACGTCGTGCGCTCGATCATCGCGAAGGCCGCGTCGACCGCCACCGTCGGCAGGCGCGCGAAGTCGAGGGGCTCCGAGGTGTCCTGCCCGTCACTCAGCACGTAGAGGAAGAAGCGGATCAGCTCCTCGGCCTGCTGCTGCGACTCGATCGCTGCGTTCGCCTCCAGGCGTTCGTGCACCAGCAGCCAGGCGAAGCCGGCGGCGGGATAGCCGTCCGGAGCGGGGGTGTCGGTGATCGACACGCGCGTGTCGGCGGGCATGTCCACGTCGCCGGCGGCGGAGGTGGTCGCCAGGTCCGCGACGATCGCGTTGCCCGAGGCGTTCACCACGGCGGCGTAGGCGATGTCGTTCAGGCTGGCGTAGACCAGGCTGTTGTAGCCCAGCGCTCCGGGCGTGGTCTGCACCACGCCGGCGACGCCCTCGTTGCCGTTGCCACCGATCCCGGTCGGCCAATCGACGCTGGTCGCGAAGCCGACCTGCTCCGCCCAGGACTCGCTGACCTTGCTCAGGTAGTCGGTCCAGACGGCGGTCGTGCCGGAGCCGTCGGAGCGGTGCACGATCTGCACGGGCAGAAGAGGAAGATTCACGTCCGGGTTCAGCGCCTGTATCGCTTCGTCGTCCCAGAACGGAATCTCGCCCAGGAACAGGCGGGCCAGCGTGGGGCCGTCCAGCACCAGGCGCTCGTCCACGCCAGGCAGGTTATAGGTCGGCACCACGGAGCCGAGCGTGACGGGCAGGTTCCAGGCGGTGCCGCCGGTCGCTTCCTGCACCTCGCTCAGCTGCTCGTCGGTGAGAAAGCGCTCGCTGGCGCCGAACATGACCGTCTGGTTCAGGAACTGGCGAATGCCGCCTCCGGAACCGATCGACTGGTAGTTCACCGTCACGCGACCGTCGGTGAGGTCGCGGTACTCGTCGGCCCAGGCGGTGATCAGCGGCGCCGGGAAGGTCGCACCTGCCCCTTCGAGGTTCACGTTCTGAGCGACGGCGGTGCCGGACAGAAAGCGGGTCTCCTGACACATGAGTGGTTTTAGGCCCTTCCGGGGAGTGTGGGTCTGAAGCCGGAGAGGGTGAGTATCGCCAGGGCGATCAGCGCGCTGGGGTGATGGAACCCGAAGGCGCGCTGTTGGATGAGGCGAATCTTGGCGTTGACGCTCTCGACGCGGCCGTTGCTGAGGCCGTGCTCGAGGG
>JBBDSD010000322.1:0-4335 GCA_040905065.1 Trueperaceae bacterium
GGCCTGACCGGCCCGGAGTACGACCGCTTGGTCGCCGGCATGGGCCCCCACCCGCTCCCGCTCGAAGCGGCCATGGCGGGCGCCCTCTGGAGCGAGCACTGCGGCTACAAGAACTCGAAGCCGCTGTTGCGCAGGCTGCCGACCGAAGGACCACGCGTCCTGCAAGGACCGGGCGAGAACGCTGGCGTGGTCGACCTGGGCGACGGTTGGGCGCTGGCGTTCAAGATGGAGAGCCACAATCACCCGAGCGCGGTCGAGCCGTACCAGGGCGCCGCGACCGGCGTCGGCGGCATCCTTCGCGACATCTTCGCGATGGGCGCGCGCCCGGTCGCGCTGCTGGATTCGTTGCGGTTCGGTCCGCTGGACCACCCCCGAACCCGCCATCTGCTGAACGGTGTGGTCGAGGGGATCTCGTCGTACGGCAACGCCGTGGGCGTGCCCACCGTGGGCGGCGACCTGGCGTTCCACGACGACTACCTCGAGAACCCGCTGGTGAACGTCATGGCGCTGGGGGTGATGCGGACCGAGGCGCTGCAGAGCGGCACGGTGGGGGAGCCGGGCAACAAGCTGCTGTACGTGGGGTCGCGGACCGGACGCGACGGACTCGGCGGAGCGGTGTTCGCCTCTGCGGACCTGCACGGCGCCTCCAGCGACGATCGGCCCGCGGTCCAGGTCGGCGATCCGTTCCTCGAGAAGCTCCTGTTGGAAGCGACCTTGGCGGTGATCGAGGCCGCCGTGGTGGTCGGCGTGCAGGACATGGGCGCCGCCGGCCTGACCAGCAGCGTGGCCGAGATGGCGCACCGGGCCGGACGCGGCGTCGACCTGCACGTCGACCGGGTCCCCCGCCGCGAGAAGGGCATGACGCCGCTCGAGACGATGCTCTCCGAATCGCAGGAACGCATGGTGCTGACCATTGCGCCCGACCAGGAGGAGGCGGTGCTGCGGGTACTGAAGCGCTTCGAGCTGGACGCCGCCTGGATCGGCGAGGTGCAAGATCACGAACGGTTCCGCGTGCTGGAGCATGGACGGGTGGTGGCCGACCTGCCGGTGACGCTGGTCAACGAGCCGCCCACCTACGAACGCGAGCATCACGAGGATCCCACCATCACCGCCGCCCGCGCGCAGGTGCCCGATCCTCCCCAGCCGGACGACCTGGGCGAGGCGCTGGCGCGCCTGATCGCGGCGCCGGGCTTGGCGTCGACCCGAACGATCTGGAGCCAGTACGATCACCAGGTCCGCACCGACACGGTCGTCCCGCCCGGCGCGGCCGACGCGGCGGTGCTGCGGATCAAGGGGGCCCGCCAGGGGATCGCCGCCACCGTGGACGCCAACCCGCGGCAGGTGCTTGCCGATCCGTACCGGGGCGCGGTGCTGGCCGTCGCCGAGGCGTACCGCAACCTCAGCGCCGTAGGCGCCGACCCGCTGGGCGTGAGCGACAACCTGAACTTCGGCAACCCGGAACGTCCGCACGTCTACCACCAGATGGTGCGGGCCGTGGACGGACTGCGGGACGCCTGCCTGGCGCTGGGCACGCCGGTCACCGGCGGCAACGTCAGTCTCTACAACCAGTGGCGCGACGGCGAAACGGAGCGCGCCATTCCCCCCAGTCCCACCGTCGGCATGGTCGGCGTCCTGCCCGACGTGACGCGCTACGCCACGACCGGCCTGAAGCGCGCCGGCGACCGCGTCTGGCTGGTCGGGACCGGCAGCGACGAACTGGGCGCCAGCGCCTACCTGGCGCACCTGCACGGCCAAGCGATCGGCGCGCCACCGGCCTGCGATCTCGCGCGAGAGGCAGCGGTGGGCAGCGTGGTGCGGAGCCTGATCCAGGACGGCCGGATCGACACGGCACACGACGTGGGCGAAGGCGGCCTGGCGCTGGCGCTGGCGGAGATGACGTTCGCGGAGGGGATAGGACTGGCGGTCGACCTGACCGCCGCCGGTCCGGCCGGCACGCGTCCCGACGCGCTCGCGTTCGGCGAGGCGCCCGGCCGCATCGTGATCGCCGCCCCGATCGAACGGGCCGGCGAGATCGAGGCGCGCCTGCACGACGCCGGCGTGCCCTGGTCGGTGCTGGGGCGCTCCGGCGGCGGCGACCTGGTGCTGCGCGGAAAACGCCACACCGCGCGACGCTCGGTCGCCGACCTGCGCACCGTGCACGAAGCAACTCTGCAGGAGGCGATGGCATGAGCACGTTCCGGAACGATCGACCAGTCGAAGAGTGCGGCGTGGTGGCGGTGCGTCTGCCCGAAGCCGCCGTGGCCGCCTCCTTGACCGCCAGCAGCGACGACGGCGGCGCGCCGCGCGGCGTGGACGCCGACGCGCTCGACGTGGCCGGTCAGTGCCACCTGGGCCTGTTCGCGTTGCAGCACCGCGGCCAGGAGTCGTGCGGCATCGCGGTGGCGGGCGAGGACCAGTTCCGCATCGAGAAGGACATGGGCCTGGTCGCCGACGTGTTCGACGAGGACCGCCTCGACAAGTTGCGCTTCCCGGGGGCGCGCGTCGGCATCGGGCACACCCGCTACTCGACCACCGGGTCCAGCCACCGCTTCAACGCGCAACCGCTGACCGTGCGCAGCAACAAGGGCCTGATCGCGCTGGCGCACAACGGCAACTTCACGAACGCGCGGCCGATGCGGGACCGGATGCTGAACGAGGGCGCCGTGTTCCAGACCACGAACGACAGCGAGGTGATGATCAACCTGGTCGCCCGCTACGCCCACCTGGACCTGGTCGACGCCACCGCGCGCGCCATGGGCGAACTGGAAGGCGGCTTCGCGGTGGTGCTGGCCGACCGGGAGCGGATCGTCGGCCTGCGCGACCGGCATGGCGTGCGGCCGCTGGTGATCGGACGCACCGACGACGGCGCCTACGTGCTGGCCAGCGAACCGGCCGGACTGCTGGTCATCGGGGCGCGATTCCTGCGCGACGTGCGTCCGGGCGAGATCGTCTGCATCGACGCGGACGGCCTGACCTCGCGGCAAGTGCTTCCCCCGTCGCCCACGCCGTGCGCCTTCGAGTGGATCTACTTCGCTCGTGGCGACGCCGTGCTGGACGGCGTCCCGGTGCACGACGCCCGCATCCGCATGGGCGAACGGCTGCACCACGAAGCGGCGGTCGACGCCGACCTGGTGGTCGGGGTGCCGGAGTCGGGCCTGGCGGCCGCGCTCGGCTACGCGCGCGCCAGCGGCATCCCGTACGAGATCGGGCTGTACAAGAGTCCGTACGCCGGTCGCACCTTCATCAACCCGAACCAGCGCCTCCGCGAACGCAAGGTGCGCCTCAAGCTGGCCGCCACCGGCGCGGTGGACGGCAAGCGCGTGGTGCTGGTCGACGACTCGATCGTACGCGGCACCACCTCGGGGCGGATCGTCGGGCTGCTGCGCGAGGCCGGCGCGCGCGAGGTGCACTTCCGCGTGTCGAGCCCGCCGATCCGCTGGCCGTGCTACTACGGCATCGACACCGCCGCCCGCAAGGCGCTGGCGGCCGCCACCATGAGCATCGAAGCGATTCGCGCCCGCATCGGCGCCGACAGCCTGGCGTACATCAGCGACGAGGGCCTGCAGCGGGCGATCGGCCTGGCCAGCACCTGCACCGCCTGCTTCGACGGGCACTACCAGGCCGGTCATCCCGGCGACGAGGTCGAGAAGGAGACGCTCGAAGCGCTCGGCGTGCTCTAAGGCGCGGCGGCCCGCACCAGCGCCTCCGCCAAGGCGTACGACTGTCCGCGCGTCAACGGGCCGAAGGTAGGGACGCCCCCGGGCCAGAGACCGACCGCGCGCAGGCGTTCGGGCGAGGCGTCGTCGGGACAGACCCGGTCGAGGCGGCACGCCGCGGAGCGTTGGACGGGCGCGACCGTTTCGGCCGTCGCCGGTCCGGTCACGCCACCGAAGCTGGCGACCAGGTCGCGCGACGCCTGAGGCCGGACGAAGAAGCGCTGCGCCACGTTCGCCAACAGGTAGAGGTGCGACGTGGCCGGAATCTGCGCGTCCAGATCCGGTGCGTTGGCGTACCCACCGAGCGCCAGGCCCCGCGACAGCATGGTGCGGTAGCTCCCGTGATGCGGGTGATCGACCGGACCGACCGGAGCGCGCTCGCGCGCTTCGGGCAGGTAGGCGCCGCGTCTGCGCAGTTCGCGCCGTACGACGGATGCGAACGATGCGTCGGACGCCCGTTCGCGCGGCGTCCCGCCCGCCTCCTGCAGCAATGCGGCCGCCACGCCCACGCCTTCGGCGATCGCGATGCCCATCGGCACCACGCGAACGCTGCTGTGCGCGATCGGGTCGTAGCCGGCCGACCGGCCGACCGCCCAGAGGCCGTCGGGACCGTCGGCCG
>JBBDSD010000323.1:0-4309 GCA_040905065.1 Trueperaceae bacterium
CGTCCAGGGTGTGCGGAATCAGCCAGAGGGTGAACGCGGACGCCGGGAGGTCGGGGTCGCTGCCGCCGGGACCGCCCACGTCGACCAGCGTCAGGCTGACGCCGTCGACCGTCACGCTGCCCTTCGGGACGAACCAGCGCGCCATGCCGACGGGAGCGTCGATGCGGAGCTCGACGGCGCCTTCGCGCTGGTTTCGGGCGGTCACGGCGCCCACCCCCTCCACGTGCCCAGCCACGACGTGGCCGCCGAAGCGGCCGTCCGCCCGCACGGCGCGTTCCAGGTTCACGCGTGCGCCCACCGCCCAGCGCGGCGCGGTGGCGCGGACCGTCTCGTCCGTGAGTTCGACCTCGAAGCTGGCGCCGTCGCGCGCCACGACGGTGAGGCAGCAGCCGGAGACCGCCACCGAGTCGCCGACCTGCAGGTCGGAGGTCACCCGGTCGGCGTCGATGCGCAGGCGCACGTCGCCACGGCTGCGCTCGACCCGGGCGACCCGCCCGATCTCCTCCACGATGCCGGTGAACATCAGCCCGCCTCCGTCGCGCTTGGGTAGCGGGGCCGGCCGGTGACGCACAGGTCCACGCCGGACCGTTCGACGTGCACGTCGTCCAGGTGGGTGGCCTGGTCCATGGCGTCGACGCCTGCGCCCCCGAGCGGCCCGGGGCCGCTGCCGCCGATCAGCTTCGGAGCGACGAACCAGACGACGCGATCGATGGCCCGTGCCGCCAGGAACGACCAGGCCAGAGTGCCGCCCCCTTCCAGAAGCAGACTGCGCACTTCGCGCTCGTGCAGGCGCGCCAACGCTTCATCGACGGAGGGAGGCTCGCCGGCGGGGCCGTCCAGCTCGATCAGATCGCAACCGGCCCGGTGCAGCGCCACGCGGCGCTCGGGCGGGGCGTCGGGACCGAGCACGATCAGCACCCGAGCCGGTACGCCGTCCGGGCTGGGGTCGAAGAGGGCGGCGTCGGTCGGCGTGCGCGCGGTGCGGTCGAACACGATCTTGAGCGGCGTGCGTCCGTCCGGCAGGCGCGTGGTCAGCCTGGGGTCGTCGTGCAGCACGGTGCGGATGCCGACGGCGACGGCGTCGACCTCGTGTCGGAGCCGGTGCGCGTGGGTCCGGGACGGTTCGTCGCTGACCCAGCGGGCGTGGCCGCTGCGGGTGGCGATCTTGCCGTCCAGCGTCATGGCGGTCTTGTAGGTCACGAACGGACGTCCCTCGCGCTGGGCGGTCAAGAACGCCTCGTTCTGGGTGCGGGCCGCGTCTTCGAGCACGCCTTCGGTCACCTCGATGCCGGCGTCCCGCAAGCGGCGCACGCCGCGGCCGTCCACGCGCGGGTCGGGATCGCGGAGGGCGAGGACCACGCGTCGCACGCCGGCGCTGATCAGGGCGAGGCTGCACGGTGGCGTACGGCCGTGGTGGTCGCACGGTTCCAGCGTGAGGTAGGCGGTGGCGCCGCGGGCGGCGTCCCCAGCCGCCTGCAGGGCGATCGTTTCGGCGTGCGCTTCGCCCGCACGCCGGTGGAACCCTTCGGCCACGATTTCGCCGTGCGCGACCAGCACGCAGCCGACCAGCGGATTGGGCGAGGTGGTGCCGCGACCCCGCTCGGCCAGGTCGATCGCGCGGGCCATGAAACGTTCGTCCGGCTGCGCCGAGGTGCGCGCCGCGTCCAGGTTCGCGGGCTCCAGGTTCGGGCCGTCCAGATTCGATGGCATGCCGTCCGCCGCGCGTTGCGACGCGCGGCTCACCTCCTTCTCGCATCCGGACTGTCACCGTCGGTACCGGAATCGCACCGGTTCGGGCCGTGAGGCTTCGCGGACTCGCGCTCGTAGGCGCTCACCGCCGGTCGGGAATTGCACCCTGCCCCGAAGGATGTCGCTCGGTTGTGGGTCCCAGGCGGGACCGTGTGCATCGTACCGGATCGGGCTCCGTCGCGCGGTAGCGGCGGCGCCAGGCGACGCGAGGGTCGCCCCGGTCCGAGCCGGTGCCGCCGTGGCGTGGAACCCCGAACGTCGCGCACGCCGGCGTCCCCGGATGGCATGATGCCGCGCATGGACGAAGCCATGTTGCACCGCTACGCCGAGCTCGCCGTGTTCGTCGGCGTGGACCTGGACCCGGGCCGGCGCGTGCTGCTGCGCAGCCCGCTCGAGGCTGCACCGCTGGCCCGCCGCATCGTGGAGGTCGCCTACCGAGCGGGCGCGCCGTACGTGCACGTGGCGTGGACCGACGAGGCCGTCACGCGCAGCCGTTTCCTGCACGCGCCCGAAGGAAGCTTCGGCGAGCTCCCGCTGGGGGGACCGGAGGCGATGGACGCCATGGCCGCTCGGGGCGACGCGGTGATCAGCATCGACGCCTCCGATCCGGAGGGGCTGGCCGACGTCGATCCGCAGCGCGTGGCGACCGCCCGCGCCGCCCGGTCGCGCGCCTTCAAGCCGTTCACCCGGCGCATGATGGGGAACGAGGCGCCGTGGACGATCGTGGCCGTGCCGACGCCGGCCTGGGCGCGGCAGGTGTTCCCGGACGACGACGAGGCGACCGCGGTACGCCGGCTCTGGGAGGCGATTCGGCAGGCCACGCGCTTGGATCGTTCCGATCCGGTCGCGGCCTGGCGCGACCATCTGGCGGCGTTGGGGCACCTCTCGCGGTTCCTGAACGATCGTCGCTACGACGCGCTGCGATTCCGCGGTCCTGGGACCGACCTGACCGTCGGGCTGGCCGAGCAGCACCTCTGGCACGGCGGCGCGAGCCGGACGCCGGACGGCCGTACCTTCGTGCCGAACCTGCCGACCGAGGAGGTGTTCACCGCTCCACACCGCGAACGCGTGCACGGCACCGTGCGGGCCAGCCTGCCGCTGTTCCAGGGCGGGCGCCGCATCGACGGGTTCGAACTGCGGTTCGAGGACGGCGTCGTGGTCGACGCCCGGGCGGACGTGGGGCAGGAGGTGCTGGATCGGCTGCTGGACACCGACGCAGGCGCCCGGCGCCTGGGAGAGATCGCGCTGGTGTCGGTCGACAGCCCGATCCACCGGACCGGGACGGTGTTCCGCAACACCCTGTTCGACGAGAACGCCGCCAGTCACGTCGCGCTGGGGGAGGCGTACCGCTTCTGCAGCGACGGAGGCGTCGCCCTGGACGACGACGCCGCGGGCGCCCGCGGCCTGAACGACAGCTTGGTCCACGTCGACTTCATGATCGGGTCGCCCGAGACCGACGTGGACGGGCTGAGCGCCTCGGGCGCGGCGGAGCCGCTGATGCGGTCGGGACGGTTCGTGCTCGAAACGTGAGGACGCGCGACCCCTGCCGGGGTCCGCTGCGCTGCGGCCGTCCGGGCGCCGGTACTGGGCCCATCGGGGTCGCGGAGGCCGCTGGTATCGTGCGGACATGAGCGACGGCGTGCTGGACTCCGCGCGCGATCGGTTGCGGCAGGTGTGGGGCTTCCACGACTTCCGGGGATTGCAGCCGCAGGTGATTCGCCAGGTGATGGACGGCGGCGACGCGCTGGTGCTGATGCCGACCGGCGGAGGGAAGTCGCTCTGCTACCAGTTGCCGGCCCTGCTGCGCGACGGCACGGCGGTGGTGGTGTCGCCGTTGATCGCGCTGATGCACGACCAGGTGTCGGCGTTGCGCGACCTGGGCGTGCGGGCCGCGTTCCTGAACTCGAGCCTGGCGCCCGACGCGCGCCGCGAGGTGCTGACCGACCTGCGGGCGGGGAGGCTGGACCTGCTCTACGTCGCGCCCGAGCGGTTGTTGTCCCCAGGCTTCCTGGACGAGCTGGCGCGAGCGCCGCTGGCGTTGTTCGCGATCGACGAAGCGCACTGCGTGTCGCAGTGGGGGCACGACTTCCGGCCGGAGTACACCCGCCTGGACGTGCTGGCGGAGCGGTTCCCCGACGTGCCGCGCATCGCGCTGACCGCGACGGCGGACGGCGTGACGCAGCGCGAGATGATCGAGAAGCTGCGCCTGGAGCGAGCCCGCGTGTTCGCGTCCAGCTTCGATCGCCCCAACATCCGCTACACGGTGGTCGACAAGGCCAACGCGCGACAGCAGTTCCTAGCGTTCCACCAAACGCGCCACCGCGGCGACGCCGGCATCGTGTACTGCCTGTCGCGCGCGTCGGTCGACCGGACGGCACAGGCGCTGCGGCACGAAGGGATCGACGCCGTGCCGTACCACGCCGGCCTGGACGCCGAGACGCGCTCGGCGCACCAGCGCCGCTTCCTGCAGGAGGACGGCGTGGTGGTGGTCGCCACCATCGCGTTCGGGATGGGGATCGACAAGCCGGACGTGCGCTTCGTGGCGCACCTGGATCTCCCG
>JBBDSD010000324.1:0-4307 GCA_040905065.1 Trueperaceae bacterium
CCCCCCCCGGGGGGGGGGGGGCGGGGGGGGGGCGGTGCTCATGGGGGGCACCCTGGGCAGCCGGGTCACCGGGCTGCTGCGCAACTCGCTGCTGAACCAGCTGTTCGACCGGACCGTGACCGACGCCTTCACGGTGGCGGTGAAGGTGCCCAACCTGTTCCGCGAACTGTTGGCGGAGGGGGCGCTGACCAACAGCTTCGTGCCGGTCTACGCGCGCCTGGACCGGGCGGAGGCGCAGCGCCTGGCCGGTGCGCTGCTGTCGCTGCTGGTGCTGGTGAACGGCGTGCTGGTGCTGGCCGCCACCTGGGCCGCGCCGTGGATCGTGGCGCTGCTGCTGGGCGGGGAGGGCAGCGTCGACGCGGAACTGGCGACCCGCCTGACCCGCGCCGTGTTCCCGTTCCTGATGGCGGTCAGCCTCTCCGCCTGGGCGATGGGGATCCTGAACGCCGAGGAACGCTTCTTCGCGCCCGCCTGGGCGCCGGTGGCGCTGAACGTCGTCACCGTCGCCGGCATGCTGCTCTGGCCCAGCGCGGCGATGCCGTTGGCGATCGCCTTCGCGGTGGGCGGCGTGGCCCAGTTCGCGGTGCAAGCGCCCGCCCTGCTCCGTGCCGGCTTGTGGCCCGGCTTCCTCCGGCCGTGGCATCCGGAGCTGCTGGGGGTGCTGCTGCTGATGGCGCCGTTCGCCATCACCACCAGCGGTCGCCAGATCGTGAACGTCCTAGCGACCCGCGTCCTGAACGGCCTTCCAGCCGGATCGCAGACCGCCTGGTTCAACGCCGACCTGTTCCTGTCCCTCGCTGTCGGACTGTTCGCCGTCAGTCCCGCCCTGTCGTGGTACGCGCGCCTGTCCCGCCTCGCCAAGGAAGAACCGGCCGCGTTCGCCGGCACGCTTCGAGACGGCATCCGCTTCATCGCCTTCCTCACCGCCCCCGCCGGAGCGCTGCTGGCGGTGCTGGCGGAACCGTCGGTCCGCGTGGTCTTCGATTGGCTGTCGCTGGTCGACCGCGGCCTGGACGACCAGCGCCTACGCCTGACGGTGGCGGCCACCGTCCCGATCGGCCTCGCGGTGGTGCCGCTGGGCCTGCACCAACTGCTCAGTCGCGCCTGGTACGTGCGGCGCCGAATCGGCGTGCCGATCGGGGTGGGACTCGGGTTCCTGACGCTGCAGGGCGCCCTGTTCTTGGCGTGGGGTCCCGCCTTCGGGGTGGCCGGCCTGGCCTGGGCGGCCGCGGCGTCCGCCTGGGTGCAGCTGATCGTGCTGGGGGCGTGGACGGTGCGGACGGAGGGCCTGGCGGTGGGGCCGCTGCTCGGGCACCTGGCGCGGGTGGTGCTCGCGTCGGCGATCGCCGCGGGGGCCGCATCGCTGGCGGCGGGCCTGGTCCCGACGCCGGACTGGACCGGTTGGGCGACGCGCCTGATCGTGGGCGGAAGCGCCGGTCTGGTCGCCTACCTGGCGGCCGGCGCGATGCTGCGGCTGCCGGAGCTCGCCCAGGCGTGGCGTCGCGTCCGGCGACGCTGACCACGGCGGCTCCTAGGGTTCTGGCGCCCCGACCGGTGGCGCGGACCTCGGGTACGGTTCTCGTGGTCGCAGCCCCGGTCGCTCGGGGCGTACCCACGTCCCCTCGACCCCACGCACCACGCCCGAAGGAGGCCCCTCATGCCCACCCTCACCGTCGGAACCGCCTCCGGCACCTTCCCCTCCGGCACCCGCCTGGTCCTCGCCCTCGAAGAACTCGGCATCGACGTGGGGCACCGCTGCGGCGGAAACGCCCGCTGCACCACCTGCCGCGTCGAGTTCGGCGACGGCGAACCGGACGCGATGACCGTCGCCGAGCGCGACAAGTTGGTCGAGAAGGGCCTGGCCGGCCAAGCCCGCCTGTCCTGCCAGATTCGATTGACCGACGACATGACCGTGCGCCCGATGATGACGAAGCAGAGCGAGGGATGGCCGGACACCGGTCCCGCGCCGGCGCCGGAGATCGAACCGGAACCGGAGTGGACCGACCGCTCCACCCTGCCCACGGACTGAGCCGACCGCCAGCAGGTCGGGCCCGGCGCTCAGGTCCGGAAGAACACCAGGCTGGGATCGACCTCGGGCGGCAACGGGGGCTCGTGCGCCTCCGTCCCGGCCGCGGGGGCCGCCTCGACCAGTCGCTCGGACAGGCGCGCTGCGGCGTCGAGCGCGTCGCGATACGCCGCCTCGCGGTCGCCGCGCCACGCTTCGGTCCACGCAGGCGCGTCCAGATCGAACGCCGCACCGTCTCCGTCGCCCGACTCGTTCGTGCCTGGCGCCCCCTCGCTCGCCTCCGACGCGTCCGGCAAGCTCAGCGCGCGCGCCAGCGCGCCCCCGCGCCAGCGCCAGGCGCCGCTGCGCCAATCGAAGGCGTAGAGCGGCGCGAAGCGGTGCCCGTGATCGGCCAGGAACGTCACCGCGTCCAGCAGGTGGTCGACCTCCGCCCGGTCGGCCAGCCAGTGGAACGAGATGCGGCTCCACCCTGGCTTGACCCCTTCCCATCCCGCTTCGATCGCTCGCAGGTAGGCGCCCGACGCGGCGCGGTCGATGCCCAGCAGCGCATGCCCGTACGGGCCGGCGCACGAGCATCCGGCCCGCCCCTGCACGCCGAACAGGTCGCTGAGCAGGCGCACCACCAGGCGCGGGTGCAGGTAGCGGGACGGCGACGCCGACCGGTCGTCGCGCGGATCCCGCAGCAAGAACGAGGCGACCGGCAGGCGCGGCGCGTCGCTGGGGCCCAGCAGCTCGACCCGTGGGTGCGCGCGGAGCCTACGGAGCGCCCGCTCGGTCCAGGCCCGCTCCCGCGCCTGAATCGTGCGCACGCCCACGCACTCCTTGACGCGGAAGGCTGCGGCCGCGCGCAACCGCTGCACGATGGCGGGCGTGCCGGCGTCCTCGCGCATTTCGACGTCGTCCACGAAGTGGTGCGACTCCGGTCCGACGTAGGCCACGGTGCCGCCCCCCGCGGTGGTGGGCGCCGTGAGGCGGTACAGGTCGCGGTGGAACAGCAGCAGGCCGGGCGATCCCGGTCCGCCCAGGAACTTGTGGGGGCTGAGCGTCACGGCGTCGATCTGCGCGTCGCTGCCCGGCCGCACGTCGATCTGCACGTACGGTCCGCTGGCGGCGAAATCGAACGCCACCACGGCGCCGTGCCGGCGCGCGATGCGCGCGACCGCGATCACGTCGGTGAGCACGCCGGTCACGTTGCTGGCGGCGGAGAACGATCCGATCCGCGGGCGACGGCGTAGCGACGGGTCGGACACGATCGCTTCGAGCGCCTGCAGGTCCATCGTCCCATTGGCGGCGAGCGGCACGACCACCACGTCGGCGATCGATTCGCGCCACGACACCTCGTTCGAGTGGTGCTCGTACGGCCCTACGATCACCACCGGTCGCTCCTCCTCCGGAAGAGAACCTCGGACCGTCGCGCGGTGCCGGCACGGCACCACCACGCCGAGGATCTCCTGCAGGCGCTTGATCGCGCCGGTCGTGCCGGTGCCGGGGAAGGCGATCGCGTAGCGGTCGTCGGCGCCCAGTTGCGTCTTGAGGTAGCGGGCCGCCCTCGCCGCCAGTCGGCTGGTGCGAAGGCCGGTGGCGCTGTCTTCGGTGTGGGTGTTGGCGTAACTGGGGAGCACCGTCCGCTCGATCCATCGTTCGATCCCGCCCAGCGGTCGTCCCGAGGCGACGTGGTCGGCGTAGACCTGCCGACGCGGACCGAACGGTCCCGGGAGCGTCGCGTCCTCGCCGAGGACGTCGGCCCGCAGCTCCGACAGGTACGCCTCGGTCGCCGCGTCGGTCGCCTCGCCTCTCGCCGCCCCGACGTCGTCGTCTCGAAGATCCCGATCGTGCACCGCGTACCTCCCTACGACGAGGCTACCGCGCCGGTCGCCGCCGTGGCGATCCAGAGCACGACCATCCCCGTCGCCAGGGTGGCCGGCACGCTGCGGGTGCGCCACGCCACGACGGTAGCCACCAGTCCGGCCAGCAGGCGCGCATCCAGCGGCCCGAGTCCCGGTCCTTCGCCGGCCAGCAGAGCGGGCGCGATCAGCGCGGCCAACACGGCGGGCGGAACGTACGTCAGGGCACGCCGGAACAGCGTCGGCATCGTCCAGCGGTCCTGCAGCAACAGGAACGAGGCGCGGGCGATCAGCGTCACCGCCCCCATCGCGACGAGGATCAGCCAGATCGTGCCGGTACCGGGCAGGGCTTCGCTCACGTCGCACCGTCGCCCGGGTCGACCGCGGGCGCAGGCACCCAGCGCGCGGCGATCACGCCGGCCACGCTGCCGCGCGTC
>JBBDSD010000325.1:0-1851 GCA_040905065.1 Trueperaceae bacterium
AGCGTTCGTGGGCGGGCTGGACACCGGACCTCGGCAACCGGTGTTGCGCGCCGGCCTGCGCGGCGTGCCCGCGGACCGCGTGGGGCGCGTGCACGCGTTGATCCTCGACACGCTGCGCGCACTGGTGGAGCGGGGCGTCGACGCCAATGATCTCGAGGCGGGGCGGAACCGGATCGAGTTCGCGCTCCGGGAGATGGACGTGCGCGGGGGCCAGCGCGGCCTGGCGTTGAGCCTGACGGCGCTCGGGCCGTGGCTGCGGGGACGCGACCCGTTGCGGGAGCTGGACCTCGACGCCGTGCTGGCGAGCCTGGACCGGCGAGCGGTCGACGGTCCGGCGTCGGCGACCCGGCTGCTGCGCGAGCGGCTGCTGGACAATCCGCACCGGATCGACCTGACGGTCGTGCCCGACCCGGAGCTCAGCGCCCGCCGGGACGATGCCGAGCGCCGCCGCCTGGAGGCCTGGGCAGCGGAGTTGGGCGAGGACGGCCTGCAGGCGGTCGCGGAGCGGGCCGAGCGACTGCGAGAGGAGCAGGCGACGCCCGATCCGCCCGAAACGGTCGCGACCCTCCCCCGGCTGACGCGTGCCGACGTGGGCGAGGCCGATCCGGAGACGCCGGTCGTGGCGGACGCGCTGGGCGATGCGGAGCGCCTCACGATCGACCTGCCGACGCGCGGCATCGTCTATCTGGATCTGGGGTTCGATCTTCGCGCCGTGCCGGAGCGGCTGCTGCCCCTGGCGGGGGTGCTGGGGCGCCTGCTGCTGGAGACCGGGACGGAGCAGCGGGACCTGAGCGAGCTCACGCGCGCGATCGATCGCGCCACGGGCGGCATCGACGCTCGCGTGGAACTGGCGGACGGCGTCGACGGTCGCGACGGTCTGGCGCGCTTCTTCGTGCGCGGTCGGGCGCTGGCGTCGTCGGCCGGCACGCTGACCGACCTGCTGCTCGACGTGGTCCGGCGGGCCCGCCTGACCGACCCCGCGCGGGTGCGCGCGATTCTGGTGGAGACGGTGGCGCGCAGGCGCAGCATGCTGGAGGCGGCCGGAACGCGCTTCGCGATGCTGCGCCTGGAGGCGCACGGCGGTCCCGAATCGCGTGCGCAGGAGCGCATGGCCGGACTCGGCTCGCTGTCCGAACTGGCGACCTGGGTACGCCGTTGCGACCAAGCGTGGGACGAGGTCGCGCGGGACCTGGAGGAACTACGCGACCGCCTGTTGACGGCCGACGCGCTGGTGGTGGGCGTGACCGGCGACGCGAAGGCGCGCGAGGCGGCCGAGTCCGCGGTGCGTGCCTTGGGCGCCGGCCTGCCGAGCGGCGACGGTCGACGGTACGCGTGGGACGGCCTGAGCGCGCCGGACGAGCACGAAGGCTGGGTGCTGCCGGGGCAGGTCCACTACGTGGCGACCGGCGCGCCGCTGCGGGACCGGTCTCCCCTGCCCGGCTCGTGGCTGGCGGCGGGCCGCTGGCTGGCGACGGAGGTGATGACGCCGGAGCTGCGCTTTCGCGGGGGCGCCTACGGGGGCGGAAGCGCGGTCGATCCGCTGAACGGGGCGATCCGGCACTATTCGTACCGGGATCCGAACCTGACGTCGACGTTGCGCGTGATGGCCGACGCCTCGCACCGCTTGCGCGAGGAGGGCGCATCGCTGCCCGCCGACGAGATCGAGACCCTGGTGATCGGCACGCTCGGTTCGTTGATGCCGTACGAGCTGCCGGCCACGCGCGGCTACCGGTCGGTGCTGCGGCGGTTGCGCGGTACGGAGGGGCAGCGCGCCCGTTTGCGGAGCGATCTGCTCACGACTGACGGCAGCGCCTTCGAGGCGTTGGCCGAGGCGATCGACGCCGCCGGACC
>JBBDSD010000325.1:1861-4304 GCA_040905065.1 Trueperaceae bacterium
CGCCGGACCGGCGGCGGTGGTGGCGCTCGGTCCGGGGGCGTCGTTCGCGTCTCGCGAGGGGGAGACTCCGTTCACGGTTCGGCATCCTGACGACGGAGCGGACCTCAGCTGAGCACCTCCTGCGGCCGTTCGGTCGCGAAGCCGATGCGGTCGCCTTCCAGCCGCACCTGCACGCGGTCGCCGTTCTGCACCGTCCCGGCCAGGATCTCCCGCGCCAGGGGCGTCTCGAGCTCCTTGCGGAGCGTGCGGGCGAGCGGACGGGCGCCGAACGCCGGGTCGAAGCCGATGCGGGCCAGGTAGGCCAGGGCGTCGTCGTCCACGTGCAGCTCGATGCGCTTGTCCTCGAGGCGGTGCGCCAGTTCGGCGATGCGGATGCGGGCGATCTCGGCGACCTGCTCCGGGTCCAGCCCCTCGAAGACGACCACGTCGTCCAAGCGGTTGAGGAACTCCGGTCGGAAGGCGCTGCGCAGTTCGGTCAGCACCGCCTCCTCGATCTCTTCGCGCGGTCGGCCCTGCCGGCCCAGCTCCAGGATTCTGGGGCTGCCGATGTTGCTGGTCAGGATGACGACGGTGTTGCGGAAGTCGACGGTGCGCCCGTGCGAGTCGGTCAGGCGCCCGTCGTCCAGCAGCTGCAGCAACGCGTGGAAGACGTCGGGATGGGCCTTCTCGATCTCGTCGAACAGCAGCACGGCGTAGGGGCGGCGCCGGACCGCTTCGGTCAGTTGCCCGCCTTCGTCGTACCCGACGTAGCCGGGAGGCGCGCCGATGAGGCGCGCCACGGCGTGCTTCTCCATGTACTCGCTCATGTCCAGGCGGACCAGCGCGTCCTCGTCGTCGAACAGCTGCTGCGCCAACGCCTTGGCGGTCTCGGTCTTGCCGACGCCGGTGGGGCCGAGGAACAGGAAGCTGCCGATCGGTTTGCGGTCGTCGGCCAGGCCGGCACGGCTGCGCCGCACCGCGTCGGCGACGGCGATCAGGGCGCGGTCCTGTCCGACCACGCGGCGGTGCAGCTCCTCCTCGAGACCCAGCAGCTTCTCGCGCTCGCTCTCCATCAGGCGGGCGACCGGCACGCCGGTAGCGCGCGACACGACCTCGGCAACTTCGTCCTCGCCGACCTCGAGCCGTACGAAGCGGGCGTCGTCCAGTTCGCGGGTGCGGGTGCGGATCGTCTCGTCCAGCTTCGGCAGGTGCCCGTAGCGGAGCTCGGCGGCACGGTTCAGGTCGTACTCCCGCTCCGCCGCTTCGATGCGGGTCCGGACCCGGTCGCGTTCGCTCTGCGCTTCGCGCAGCGCGTCCAGGGTCGCCTTCTCGGAGCGCCAGGCGCTCTGCGCCTCCTCGATCCGGTCCTCCAGGACGCGCAGCTCCTCCTCGATCCGCATCAGGCGGCTGCCGCTGTCGGGGTCCTCCTCCTTGCCGAGCGCGGCGCGCTCGACGTCGAACTGCAGCTTGCGGCGCTTGAGGGCGTCGATCTCCTCCGGCTGGCTGTCGAGCTGCATGCGGATGCGGCTGGCGGCCTCGTCGATCAGGTCGATCGCCTTGTCGGGCAGCTGCCGGTCGGCCACGTACCGGTGCGACAGGGCCGCTGCCGCGATGAGGGCGGGGTCGGCGATGCGGACGCCGTGGTGGACCTCGTACTTCTCCTTCAGTCCCCGCAGGATGCTGACGGTGTCCTCGACCGACGGTTCGTCCACCACGATCGGTTGGAAGCGCCGTTCGAGGGCGGCGTCCTTCTCGATCTCGCGGTACTCGGCCAGGGTGGTGGCGCCGATCATGCGCAGCTGTCCGCGCGCCAGGGCCGGCTTCAGCATGTTGCCGGCGTCGACGGCACCCTCCGCCTTGCCGGCGCCGACGATGGTGTGCAGTTCGTCGATGAACATGACGACCTCGCCGCCGGCGTCGGTCACTTCGGTGACGACCGCCTTGAGGCGTTCCTCGAACTCGCCGCGGTACTTGGCGCCGGCCAGCAATGAGCCCATGTCCAGCTGCACGATGCGCTTGCCGTGCAGGCCTTCGGGCACGTCGCCGGACACGATCCGTTGCGCCAACCCTTCGGCGATGGCGGTCTTGCCCACGCCGGGCTCGCCGATCAGCACCGGGTTGTTCTTGGTGCGGCGCGCGAGGACCTTCACGACCCGCCGGATTTCCTCGTCGCGACCGATCACCGGATCGAGCTTCCCACGTCGCGCGAGCTCGGTGAGATCCTTGGAGAAGCGCGCGAGCGCCCGGTAGCTGTCCTCCGGCGTGTCGTCCGTGACCCGGTGTGAGCCCCGCACCGCTTCGAGGGCGCCCCTTACCTCTGCCAGCGTCGCGCCGCTGTCACGTAAAACGCGGCCGGCGTCGTCCTTCTCCCCGGTGAGACCGAGGAGGAGATGCTCGGTGGAGACGTAGTCGTCGCCGAGCTCCCGCGAGACGTCCTCGGCGCTGTGGAGCGCCTTCCGGAGAT
>JBBDSD010000326.1:0-4258 GCA_040905065.1 Trueperaceae bacterium
CGCCCACGCCGCCAGGCGCGACACCGCCGCCAACGTCGCCAGGCCCAGACCGGCCAGCAGCAGCAGTGCGGGTGAGAGCCGCCCGTCCAGCGCCGCCCAGGTGGCGGCGGACGCCCAGGAGGTGGGCAACCAACCCACCTCCAACGAGGCGAACCCGACCAGGAACGCTTCGAACGCTTCGGGGCTGGCGTCGACCAGGCGCTCCGGGCGCAACGCGCGCAGGCCGACCACCAGCCCGGCGGCCAGCACCACGTTCGCGCCGGTGGCGATCTCCTCGACCCGGCCGGCGGGCGCGACGCGCATCAGCGCCAACGCCAGCAGCGCGCCCAGCGCGACCGGAAGGGCGTACAGCGTCACCAACGCCAGGCCGGCGGCGGGGTAGTACAGCGCGGGGGCCGCCCGCTCCAGGCCCAGCCCGATCAGGGCGGGCGCGGTCAGGACCGCGGGCACGGCGGCGGCGGAGAGGAACAGTTCGCCGGTCTTGAAGGCGAACACCCGTTCCGGAGCGAGCGGCAGGGAGAGCAAGAGCGGCAGGTCGCGGCTGGCGTAGAGGGTGGCGATCGCGCCGGTCAGCACGCTGAACGCCACGCCCGCCATCAGGATCAGGAACAGGCCCTCGAGACTGCGTTGCAGCACCGCGTCGGCGATGGTGCCGATGGCGGGGTAGCCGTCCACGAAGCGCACGCCGCGGCGGGTGGCGGCCAGGATGCCCCAGGCGGCGCCGCTGATCATGAGCAGCGCGATCAGGTGCCGGCCGGGTCGGTGCGCCACCGCGTTGCGCAGCGCCTGCAGGCGCATGCCCAGCAGGATCACAGACTCACGACGTCGCTCCGTCGCTGACGCCGTCGCTGCCGTCCTCGGTGAGGCGCAAAAAGATCGCCTCCAGTCGCGCCTCCTGGCTGCCGACCCGGTCGCGCAGCTGCGCCAGGGTGCCTTCGGCCACCACGGCGCCGCGGTGCATGAGCACCACCCGGTCGGCGGTCGCTTCGGCCACGTCGATCTGGTGCGTGGTCAGCAGCACGGTCCGGCCCCGGTCGGCCGCCTCCCGCATCAGGCTCCGCACCAGGATCGCGGCGCGTGGATCGAGGCCCACCATCGGTTCGTCGATGACCAGCACCGCAGGGTCGTGCAGCAACGCCGCGCAGAAGGTGAGCTTCTGGCGCATGCCGTGGCTGTACGCCTCGATGCGTTCGTTCTGCACCTCCTGCAGGCCGAAGCGGTCCAGCCACGCCTCGGCCGCGCGCTCGGCGCCGGCGACCTTGCGGAGCCGACCCAGGAACCGCAACAACTCGCGGCCGGTCAGCTTCGGGTACAGGTACGGCCGGTCGGGCACGTACCCCAGGGCGGCCTTGGCGCGGACCGGGTCGCGTGCCACGTCCACGCCGGCCACGCGTACGCGGCCGGCCGTCGCGCGGATCAGGCCGGTCACGACCTTGATGGTGGTGGACTTGCCGGCCCCGTTCGGTCCCAGCAGCGCCAGCACCTGACCGGGGTGGGCGTCCAGATCGATGCCAGACCCGTCCGGACCGCCGACCGCCACCAGGCGGCCATAACGTTTGATCAGGCCGCGGACCTCGATCATCGAGCCGACCCAGGCGTTCCCGCCACCCGGAGCAACGCGGCGGCGGGACGCGTAGCGAGCGTCAGTCGGCGGCCTGCCCGGCGACGACCCGGTTGAGGAGCGCGTCGATCGCGGTTCGCAGGGCGGCGTCGTCGGCGACGTTGACGAGGGCCTCGCCCGGCACGGCGCTGATCTCCGGCCGTGGACCGGTAGCCAAGAACTCGAACTCGCCACGGTCATTGGCGGTGGCCTCGCCGATCGATTCGCCCCCGACCACGATCTCGATCACCTGGCCGGCGTCGGCGCCGCCGCCTTCGATCCGGATGGTGCTGGGGCGCAGCTCGTCGACCACCTCGACGTCGGGCGAGATGCCGTCCTGCGCGATCGTTTCGCGGGCGGGCGTGAGCCATTCGAAGCTGGTGAACGCCAGCTGGCCGCCGTCGGCGAGCGACAGCACGCTCTGCGCCACGCCCTTGCCGTAGGTGCGTTCGCCCACCACCAGGGCGCGATCGTTCTCCTGCAGCGCGCCGGCCACGATCTCGCTGGCGGACGCCGAGTTGCGGTTCACCAGCACCACCATCGGGATCTCGTTCATCTGCGGGTCGGCGGCGGCGATCCGTTGCGTGACGCCCCGCGCCCGCTGGAACACGATGTCGCCGCCCTCCAGGAACTCGTCGGCCACCAGGATCCCCTGGTTCAGCAGACCGCCCGGGTTGTCGCGCAGGTCCAGCACCAGCGACGTGGCGCCGGCGTCGGCCAGGTCGCGCAGCTCGTCGACCAACTGGTCGTGCACGCGTTGGCTGCCGAACTGCCGGATCGAGATGTAGCCCACCCCGTCGTCCAGCACGGCGCTGGCCACGTCGATGATTTCGATGGTGCCGCGGGTGATCTCGAACTCGACCGGGTCCGCCTGGCCCGGACGGCGCATCAGCAGCCGGACGTCGGTGCCGCCGGGTCCGCGCACCACGTCGACCACGTCGCCGGTGGTGCTCTCGCGCACGTTCATGTCGTCCACCTCGAGGAACACGTCGCCGCGGCGCACGCCCGCATTCCAGGCCGGTCCGTCCTGGTAGACCTGCAGCACCTCGACCCCGCGACCGGTCTGGCGATCGAGCGGCGTCAGTACCGCTCCGATCCCTTCGAACGATCCGGTCCGGTCCTGCGCTTGGCGAGCGGCGCTGCGGGGCTCCAGGTAGTAGCTGAACGGATCGTCCAGCGCGGTCAGCATGCCGTCGATGGCGCCGCGCAGCAGGGTCTCGTCGTCGACGTCGGTCAGGTAGTTCGACTTGAGGGCACCGTACGTCTGGACCAGCGCCTGCCCGGTCGGGTCGTTGATCAGTTCGTCCCCGAAGTCGCGGCCGAACTGGGCCCACGCCAGCGTGCCGACGGCGACCAGGCCGACGGCGAGGACGAGGATGCGGCGGTTCATCGGGACTCCACGGCGGGCGGCTGGACCAAAAGGTTCGGCATGTTCGAAGCGTAGCCGCTGAACGCCATGAGAACGGTAAGCGACCGCACGCGCGGGCGTGTACACTGCCGGCGATGCGCGTGCTGTTCGCTGCCTCCGAGGTGGCCCCCTTCAGCAAGACCGGCGGGCTGGCCGACGTGGCCGGAGCGCTGCCCCGCGCCCTGGCTGCGCGCGGGCACGAGATGCTGGTGGTCACGCCCTGGTACGCCGACCTGGGCGGCCACGCCGCTCCACTCTGGATCGGCGACGTGCCGGTCCCGTTCGACGGCGGGATCGAGGAGGTCGGGGTCGGCACGCTCGAGGCGCACGGCGTGCGCTACGTGTTCGTTGGGCATCCGGACTTCCGGCGCGACGGGCTGTACGGCCATCCCGACGACCTCCGTCGCTTCTGCCGCTTCGTGCGCGCGATCCCGCCGGCCGCCGAGCGGGTCGGCTTCGCGCCCGAGCTGGTGCACGCGCACGATTGGCACGCCGCCTACCTGCCGCTGGTGTTGACGCACGGCTGGGACCTGCCGGACGGCTGGCGCGATCTGCCGTCGCTGCTGACGATCCACAACCTGCAGCACCAGGGCGTGTCCGACCTGGCGTCTGCGATCCACTGGCTGCGCCTGCCGGAGTCGGTACGCGCCAGCGGCATCGACCACTTCGGCAGCGCCAACGCCATGCAGGCCGGACTGGACTTCGCCTGGGGCGTCACCACCGTCAGTCCCAGCTACGCCCGCGAGATCCAGCAGGTCCCGTACGGGCACGGCCTGGACGGCACGCTTCGGCACGTGGCGCACAAGCTGACCGGGATCCTGAACGGGTTGGAGATGGAGGCCTGGGATCCGGCGACGGACGCGGCGCTGCCGGTCCGCTACGACGCCGACACGGCCGACGCCGGCAAGGCCGCGGCCGCCGCCACGGTACGGGGGGCGTTGCACCTGGAGCCGGGCCGGCCGATCGTGGGTTCGGTCGGACGCCTGGCCGATCAGAAGGGCGTGGATCTGCTGCTGGACGCCGTGCCCGACCTGCTGACGCAAGGCTGGAATCTGGCGCTGCTGGGTTCCGGCGACCCCGCGTTGGAGGCTCGCGCCCTCGAGGTCGCGCAACAACACCCCGGCCGAATCGGCGTCCGCATCGGCTACGACGACGGCCTGGCGCGCCGCATCTACGCCGCCGCCACCGCCTTCCTGATCCCCAGCCGCTTCGAACCGTGCGGCCTGACGCAACTGATCGCCATGCGCTAC
>JBBDSD010000327.1:0-4254 GCA_040905065.1 Trueperaceae bacterium
AGCAGCGGGATCATCGCTAGACCGACCAGCGCGCCGTACGCCCAGGTGGCGTGCACCAAGCACGGCTCGCCGAGCGGAACTTGCGCGCAGGCGGGCGGACCGAACGCCCACAGGTCGGGGCCGAACACGACGCGACCGAAGGCGCCCAGCGTCTCGGTGCCTCGCTCCGGCCAGGTCATGCCGATCGCCCACTCCGTGAGGCGGCCCCCGGTGTCGGTTCCGTTCATCAGATTGCCGATGCGGCCTCCAATGATCGCGAACGCCCCGACCGGCGTCAGCACGTCCAGCACGCTCCACGGGTTCATGCCGCGCCTGCCGGCCAGCACGAACACCGTGATCAGCACGCCCAGGATGGCCCCGTGGATGCTGAGCCCGCCCTGCCACACCGCCAGCGCGTCCAGCGGACGTCCGCCGGACCCGAAGAACGGACCCGGGCTGGTAACGACGAACACGGCGCGCGCACCGATCACGCCCGCGACCACCAGCCACGGCGCCATGTCCAGCAACGCGTTGCCGTCCAGGTCGCGGCGTGCCGCCTCGCGCAACGTCCAGGCCGCACCCGCCAGCACGCCCAAGGCAATGAGCAGGCCGTACCAACGTATCGCCAACGGCCCGATCTCGATAAGGATGGGATCCATGCCTACCTCGCTTCCAGAACGGCCATGCTACCAGCGGTCGACCGGCGCGACGTCACAGCAGGGCGGGGATCATCACCACCGCCATCGCGATCACGATCAGTCCCTTGGCCACCACCCCGCCCAGGGTGCCGGCGAACGCTCCCACGCCGGCGCGAAGCGCTTGGTCGAACGGCCTGCCGGCCAGCATCTCGAACCCGACGGCCCCGAGCAGGGCGCCCGCGAGAAACCCGAACGGCGGGAAGAACAGCAGGCCGGCCAGCGATCCGAGCACGCCACCCCAGAAGCCGGCACGCTGGGCTCCGTAGACGCGTGCACCCACCGCGGCGGCGACCAGATCCAACGCTTGTGCCAGAACCGCCAGGCCGATCACCCAGATCAACGGCGTCCAGCCGACCGCCTCGAAGCCACGGATCCAGGCGGCGATCACCGCACCGCCGGCGGCCAGCGGTACGCCCGGCACCACCGGCAGCACCACCCCCACCAGACCGACGCCCAGCGAGAGCGTGAGCACCACCAGCGCCAACCAGGTCACCCCGTGCGCCGCCTCAAGCAGGTCCGCCGCTCGTATCGTCGCCGGGAGGAGGCGGGGAACCGGCCACCGAGGTCCGGTCGCCTGCCCCCTCCCGGTCGCTGGTCCCCTCGTCGTCGGCGACGGTACGCGCGTCGCGCAGCACCTGCAGAGCTCGGGGCAGCACCGGCAGCACCGCCGCCAGCGCATCCGCCGCCTCGCTCGGCCGCGCCGGCAGGTTCACGATCAGCGTGTCGCGGCGCACGCCGGCGACCCCTCGCGTCAGCGCCGCGACGGGATCGACGCGTGCGCCCTCCGCACGCATCCGTTCCGCGAGGCCGGGCACCTCGCGGTCGATCACGTCCCGCGTGGCCTCCGGCGCTCGGTCGCGTGGCGCCAGACCGATCCCGCCGCTGGTGAGCACCAGGTCGGTCCGGCCGGCGTCGGACCAAAGGCGCAACTGGGCCCGCACCCGGGCCTGTTCGGACGGAACCCGGGCGTAGTCGACCTCGACGAACGGTCCACGCTCCAGCACCTCGCGGATCGCCTGGACGGTCCGGTCCTCGGGGTCGTCGCTCGGGGACGTGTCGCTGACGGTGAGCAGGGCGGTCCTATGCATGCACGCAGCCTACCGCCCACGAGCGGCTGCGCGGGGACGGAGGCGTACGGGACGCTGGCACCGGGCGGTCGCTTCCGGTACCCTTTGGCGATTCGGCATTCCGACCGAACGACCCACCCCAGGAGGTAGGCGTTGAAGATTCACGAGTACCAAGCGAAGCGGTTGATGCGCGACCGCGGCATCGACGTTCCCGAGGGGCGCGTCGCCACCACGCCCGACGAAGCGGTGGCCGCCGTGCGGCCTCTCGTCGAGGCGAGCGGCTCGCCGGTCGTGGTCGTCAAGTCGCAGATCCACGCCGGCGGACGCGGCAAGGGCCGCTTCCAGGAGCATCCGGAGCTGGGCGGCGTCACGGTGGTCACCGACGGAGCGAAGGGCGGCCCGGCGGAGGCGGAAGCGAAGGTGCGCGAGCTAGCGGAGCGGATGCTGGGCTCCACCCTGGTCACGGTGCAGACCGGTCCGGAGGGCAAGCGCGTGCAGCGGCTGTACGTCGAGCAAGGCGTCGCCATTCTGCGCGAGCTGTACCTGGCCGTGGTGTTGGACCGCGCCACCGGACGGAATCTGCTGATGGCGTCCACCGAAGGCGGCGTGGAGATCGAGGAGGTCGCGGCCTCGACCCCGGAGAAGATCTTGCGCGAAGAAATCGATCCGGCGATCGGCCTGGCCGACTTCCAGGCGCGCCGACTGGCGTTGGGGCTGGGCCTCGAAGGGGAACCGCTGGCGAACGCGGTGCGGTTCATGAAGGCGCTGGCCACGTTCGCGCGCGAGATGGACACCGACATGATCGAGATCAACCCGTTGGTCGTCAGCGAGGACGGCCGCGTGATGGCGCTGGACGGCAAGGTGGCGTTCGACGCGAACGCCGTGGCGCGCCACGCGGAGCTGAGCGACCTTCGCGACCGCTCGGAGGAGGACTTGGCGGAGACCGAGGCGGCCGAGTACGGACTCAGCTTCATCAAGCTGGACGGCACGATCGGCTGCCTGGTGAACGGAGCGGGCTTGGCGATGGCGACGATGGACACCATCAAGCAGGTGGGCGGCGAGCCGGCCAACTTCCTGGACGTGGGCGGCGGTGCCACCACGGAGAACGTCACCGCCGCGTTCAAGATCATCACGCGCGATCCGGCGGTGAAGGGCATCTTCGTCAACATCTTCGGCGGCATCATGAAGTGCGACACCATCGCCGATGGCGTGGTCGCCGCCGTCAAGGAGGTGGGGCTCGAGGTCCCGCTGGTGGTCCGGCTGGAGGGCACGAACGTGGAACTGGGCAAACGCATCATCGACGAATCGGGGCTGAACGTGGTCAGCGCCTCCGACATGAAGGACGGCGCCGCCAAGATCGTCGAGGCGACCCGATGAGCGTCCTGGTCGGCAACGACACCCGCCTGCTGGTGCAGGGCCTCGGCAGCGCCGGGCGCTTCCACACCGACCGGGCGATCGCCTACGGCACCCAGGTGGTCGCCGGGGTGCACCCGCGCAAGGGCGGCACCTCGCTTCGCTTCGAGGGCGACGTCGACGCCAGCGGCGTACCCGACCGGGGCGCGACGTACCAGGTCGACGTGCCGCTGTTCGAGACGGTACGCGACGCGGTCGCCGCGACCGGCGCCAACGCCAGCGTGGTGTACGTGCCGCCGTTCGGCGCGGCCGACGCGATCCTCGAAGCGGCCGACGCCGGCCTCGAGCTGGTCGTCTGCATCACCGAAGGCATCCCTGTGCAGGACATGGTGATCGTCAAGCGTGCGCTGCAGGGGACCGACACGCGCCTGGTCGGGCCCAACTGTCCCGGCGTCATCACCCCGCACGCCTGCAAGATCGGCATCATGCCCGGCTACATTCATCAGGGCGGACGGATCGGCGTGGTGAGTCGCTCCGGCACCCTCACCTACGAAGCGGTGAAGCAGCTCAGCGACGTGGGTCTGGGGCAGACGACCGCGGTCGGCATCGGCGGCGATCCGGTCAACGGCACCGACTTCGTGGACGTGCTGGCGATGTTCGCCGACGACCCCGCCACCGAAGGGGTGATCCTGATCGGCGAAATCGGTGGCACCGCCGAGGAAGACGCCGCCGAGTGGATCGCCGGGCACCTGGACAAGCCGGTGGCGGGCTTCATCGCCGGCACCACCGCCCCGCCCGGAAAGCGGATGGGGCCCGCAGGTGCGATCGTGTCAGGCGGCAAGGGCACGGCCGAAGCCAAGATCGCCGCGCTGGAAGGTGCCGGCGTGGTGGTGGCCCGCACGCCCAGCGACATGGGCGCTTCGATGCGCGACGCGATGCGCCAGGCCGGCAAGGCCGACTGAGGGAACCGGCTCCGGTCGCGTCGCCAGGCTCGCAACGCGGGCCGAGCGGCGCGACCCGTGCCTCGCCCGCCATGGCTCGCGGACGGTACGCGCCCTCCCCCACCGGGCGGGAGCACCTGGGCAACGCCCGCACGTTCCTGATCAACTGGGCGATCGCCCGGCAGCGCGGCTGGCGGGTGCTGCTGCGCATCGAGG
>JBBDSD010000328.1:0-4250 GCA_040905065.1 Trueperaceae bacterium
CCCGGACTCGGATCTTCGGGCGTGCTCGTTCCGACCGGCTCGGTCGGAACGGTCAGCCGATCAGTCGAGCCAGACGTCGAACAGGCGCATGTAGTGCCAGTCGGGGGCGTTGTGCACGTCGTCGCGCACGCCGACGACGGAGAACACGTCGCCCAGCCAGATCTCGCCGGCCGATTCGCCGCCCAGGCGCGACAGGGTGCGCACGGCCTCGAGGCGCGTGTCGCGAGCCAGCTCGTTGGCGATGATGTCGAGCTGCTCGTCCCACTCCTTGCCGGCCCACGACCAGGGGGTGCCGGTCCGGTCGATGCCGCTGGACGATAGGTAGGAGAGCGGCACGACGGAGCCGCCGCCGGCGCTCTTGATCTCTCAGGCGCCCAGGTCCTGGCGCACCTGGCTGAAGGTAGCGCCGTCGACGACCATCAGTTCGGCGTCGAGGCCCAGGTCCTGCAGCAGTTCCAGCACCACGGTGGTGGTGGGGCGGAAGCCGTCGGGCAGGTCGGGGTGGGTCAGGTAGCGGATGACCTCGCCGTCGTAGGAGGACTGCTCGACCAGTTCCCGGCCGCGTTCCAGGTCGGCTTCGTAGAACTGGTCCATGATCTCGCCGTCCCACATCCACTGGCCCTCTTGGTAGCGGAAGAAGGCGTTGGTGCGCCACGCCTCTTGCGGCCCCTGGGTGAACATGGCCTCTTCGAGGTCGATGGCGACCTGCACGGCGCGGCGCAGCATCGGATCGGTGAACGGGCCCTGCTGCGAGTTCATCTTCAGGTAGGTGCGGCGGCCGGGCTCGCGGTAGATGCCGTCGGTGTTCGGGTCGCCTTCCAGGCGAGCGAAGTCCTCGGGCGGGAGCTGGTCGGCGATGTCGACCTCGCCGGCGAACAGCGCCAGCGAGCGGGTCGCTTCGTCGGTGATCGGGAGGATCACGATGCGGTCGAGGTACTGGCCGCGCGGGCCGGCCCAGCCGCTGATGTCGCCGGAGGGCTGCTGGTAGTCGTCGAAGCGCACGAAGCTGACGCGCTCGTTCGGGATGACCTCTTCGACCGCGTACGGGCCGGTCCCGATCATCAGGTCGACGTCGGTGATGCCCATCATGTCGTCGCCGAGTTCGTCGACCACCGAGGCGGGGTGCACCATGAAGCCGCCGGACGGCATCGAGAACGTCTCGGGCAGCGCGCCCCACGGAGCGTCGGTGTGGAACACGACGGTGTGATCATCGATCGCCTCGACCGAGGTGATGCGATCGAACTCGCCGCGACGGGCGCCGACGCGCATCAGGCGGTCGTACGACGCGAGCACGTCCTCGGAGGTCATCTCCTGGCCGTCGTGGAACATCACGCCTTCGCGCGGTTCGAAGGTCCAGCTCAGGCCGTCGGCACGGCCGACGTCGGTCCTACGGGTCCACCGCATGGTGGGGACGCACGGGCTTCGCGAATCGAAGCCCAGGTCGTCGCGAACGTCGCACACGGATCGGTGCGCATCCACGCTCGCCTCAGGGGTGGACCGGACCTACCGGCTGGTCCTCCGGACTGTCAAGATGTCTTACAATCACCCCCGAACGGGAGGCAGCACCGCATTTTCATGGCCAAACTGACCCGCGATACGCTCACCGACCTCGCCGCTCGCGAACTGGTGTCGTACATCCGCACCGAACGGCTTCGGCCCGGGGACGCGCTGCCTGCCGAGGGCCGCTTGGCCGAGCGCTTCGGCGTCAGTCGCCCCGTGATCCGCGAAGCCCTGCAGGTCCTGCGCGGCCGGGGCCTGCTGGACGCGCAGCACCACCGCACCGCCACCGTCGCGGGCACCACCGGAACCCCGCTGGCGGGCTTCGTCGAGCACGCGCTGCTGTTCGCTCCGCGCGGTCCGTTGCGACTGCTCGAGTTCCGGCGCGGCGTCGAGGTCGAATCGGCCCGGCTTGCCGCGGTCCACGCCGGGTGCGCCGACCTGGACGGCTTCCGCACCACGGTGCGCCGCATGGCCGCCTCGCTTCGCGACCTGCCCGCCTACATCGACGCCGACGTCGAACTGCACGACCGCATCGCGGCCGCCTCCCACAATCCGCTGATCGCCGACTTCGTCGCGTCGGTCCGCCGCGCTACCCGCGAGACGATCGAGCTGGGCCTGCGCAGCCGCATGTCGGAGGCCGAGCTGATTCGCGTCCAAGAGGCGCACGAGCGCCTGGTGGACGCCTTGGTGGCGCGCGATCCGGACGCGGCCGGCTACGCCATGGCGTTCCAGTTCGACGACGCGCTCCACGCGATCCGTCGCTCGCTGGACGCCGACGGCGAAGCGGCGGAACCGCACTGCACCGAGCGGACGCCGGACGGCGCCGGATCCTCGACCCATGGCCTGCCCTGATCCGGGCGCAGGCCGCGTCGCCGCGACCGGAGCGACGTGCGGCGGCTCAGCCGCCCGCGCCGATCACCGCGACCGCCTCGATCTCGACCAGAATGTCGATCGCCAGCTCGCCACCGAAGGTGGTGCGGGCCGGCTTCGGATCGGGGAAGAAGGCGGCGTACGCCTCGTTCATGGCCGCGAAGTCGCGCTTCACGTGCGGCAGCACCACCAGAGTCTTGACCACGTCGGCCCGCGTCGCGCCGGCCGAACGAAGCTGCGCCTCGAGGTTCTCCAGCACCTGCCGCGTCTGCGTGGCAACGTCGTCGCCGACGATCGTCCCCTCCGCTCCGACCGGCACCTGACCGGACACGTAGACGGTATCGCCTACCTTGAGGGCGGGGGTCAGCGGGGCGGCGGCGCTCCCGAACGGTTCCTTGCGTCGCGTCATCTCGCACGCTCCTTTCGCGTATCGTCCAGCCTGCCACAGTTCCCCGCCACGTTCACCGAAAGGACCGATCCCTCGTGAGTCCAGCCCACGTCCGACGCACCCCCCAGCAAGCCCTGGCCCTCCTCCTGGACGCACCCGTGATCCCGGTGCACGCCGACGACGACGCCGAGCGCCTGGTCCGCATCGTGACCGCCTGCGTCGCCGGCGGCGTGCGCGCCTTCGAAGCGACCGACCGGCTGCCCGGATCGTTCGACGCGTTCGTGCACCTGCGGACCCACATCGACCGCCGCCTGCCCGAGCTGATGCTGGGCGTCGGCAGCGTCGACACGGTCGACGACGCCACCGCCTACGTTCGCGCCGGTGCCGAGTTCGTGGTCACCCCGTTCGTGGACCCGGACCTGGCCGCCTGGTGCCGCGACGCCGGGGTGCTGTACGTGCCAGGCACCCTGACCCCCAGCGAGATCCGGACCGCCCGGCGCGGCGGGTCGCCGCTGGTCAAGCTGTTCCCCGCCGGCACGGTCGGCCCGACGCACCTGAAGCACCTGCGCGGGCCAGACCGCACCACCCGCTTCCTGCCGACCGGCGGTCTGGACGCCGATCCGGACACGCTGCGCGCCTGGGCCGAGGCGGGCGCGTCGTGCGTGGGCCTGGGAGGCGGCCTGTTGGGAGCCGGCGCCGACGACGACGTGGCCGCCGGCGCGCTGCGCGACCGCTGCGCCGCCGCGCTGCGCACCGTCCTGGCCTCGCGTCCGGACGAGGTAGCCCGGCCCGCATGAGCGTAGCCACCGGAGCGGACCGCCCCGTCCCCGAACGCTCGGTGATCGTGACGGTCGGCGAGGGCCTGCTGCGGCTGACCCCGCCGGGATCGGCGCGACTGCCCGGCGCCCATGCGCTGCAGGTGCACGTCGGCGGCGCCGAGGCGAACGTGGCCGCCGGCCTGGCCACGCTGGGCGTACCGGCCCGCTGGTTCTCGCGCGTGGCGGCGAACCCGACCGGCGACGCGCTGCTGCGACCGCTGACGGCGCTCGGCGTGGACGTGCGCGACGTCGTGCGCGCGCCCGGCCGCACCGGCCTGGTCCTGGTCGAGGACGGTGCGGGCGTGCGGCCGACCCGGGTGACGTACGACCGTGCCGACTCCACCTTCACGCAGCTGCATCCCAGCGATCTGGGCGAGGCGCGGCTCGAGCGCCTGCTCGGCGACGCTGCCTGGCTGCACCTGACCGGCATCGACCTGACCGTGGCCGACGCTCCGCTGCACGCGCTCCAGGTCCTCTGGGACGACGCCGGGCGGCGCGGCGTGCGGCGAAGCTTCGACGTGAACCTGCGCAGCACCCTGCCGGACGCCGGTCGCCTGGCGGAGCGGGCGGCGCCGTACCTGGCGCAGGCCGATCTGGTGTTCCTCGCCGAGCGGGACGCCCGCTCGCTGTCGTTCGTGGGCGCCGGCCCGGCCGGCGACGAGGAGGAGCCGCAC